>CASFRX010000036.1 GCA_949297075.1 uncultured Oscillospiraceae bacterium
GTAATTAAGGTATCGGCAGCTGAAATGATATCGTCGATATTCTCCACAAGGGCAGTCACCAATGTGGAGAGAATTGTAACTGCCGCTTTCACTATTTCAGGCAGCGATTCGCTCAAGCCGCTGACGAGCACATTAATAATAGTCGGAGCAAGCTCTGAAATTACCGAAACGACAGCTGAAAGAATGGTCTCAATCTGCGGCAAAAGCTCATCAATAGCGTTTGCAATATCCTGCACGCCGCCGCTTATCATATCCACCGCACCGTCCTGCCCGGTGAATAAGGCCGTTATGCCGTCCATAACTTCGGTCAGCCCTGGCATAAATTCAGCGGACATGCTGTTTTTAATGTTAGACAGCGTGCCCTGCATAGTGCTGAGTGAATCGTTAAAAGCAGCAGACGCGGCTACAGCTTCGTCGCTCATAACTATGCCGTAATCCTGTGCGGCCTGCATCATTTCTTCAATCTTCTTGGTTCCCTGTGCAAGCATGGGTCCCAATTTATGTGCGGCTTCGCTGCCGAACAGCTCCATTGCCTCTTGAGACCGTGCGCTTTCATCTTTGATAGAAGCCACTTGCTTTATCGCTTTTGTGAAATCTATCTTTTCTCCACTTTCTCTAAGGGTTTTGGCTGCATCTTCAAGAACATCCATTTCAGCGCCGCATAACCCTGCGGCATATCTAAGCTCTTGAAACTTTTCTGCTGATACGCCCATACGCAGAGATGCTTTGTCAATTTCATCTCCGGCCGCTGCGGCATCTTTTGCGAAGTTTACTATAGCAGCTCCGCCGGCAACTGCACCTGTGGCAACTGCACCTGCTACAACTCCCAAGCCCTTAACAGAGGTTGTAACAGCTTTAAGCTCAAGCTTTGCCAGACCCTTTCCGGCAGATGTGACCTTGTTGAGGGCATCTTTGACCTTTGCCGCCTGCTCTTTGAAATCCTTAAAGCTCTCCGATAACTGCTTAACGAATTTCTTTTGGTCTTCAAGCTTTTCCAATTCGGCTCGTGATTGATTCAGCTGTATTTTTGCGTTTCTCAGCTGTTCTTCCCATTTTTCAACTTGTCGTGAGTTTTCGCCGTATTTGGCTTTGGCATCCTCTAAAGCGCCGTTGAGCGTGCGAATACGCTCCTCGTTTTGCGCTACGATATCCTTTTGGATTTCATACTGCTTTTTAAGCGATTTTAAGCTATCCTCGTTTCCGATAAATTCGGATTTGGTCAGCTTCATTTCGCCGTTTAGATTTTTCATGGCTTTGTTGATTTCGGCGCAGGCTTGTTTATATTCTTTTTCGCCGTCAAGGTATATTGTTGCGCCTACATCGTATGCGGATTTACTGCCTATCTTTCTCACCTCCGTGGCCGTGATGTTCGATATATTTTCGCCAATAGCAGAGCAGTTGACGAAGTGTCATATCTTCCGTTTCTTTTTCGCTGAAACCGAGCAGACACCTTGAGCGGAATGTCCACAAGTCAAAATCTATGTCTGCCCGGTTGTTCAGTTTTTTTCGACTTCCGGCACATCGCTATCGTCGATATCTTCATCTTCTCCCGTGAGCTCTGTTCCGGTAATGTTGGCGTCCGGAAAAGAACTTTTTATCATAGGTAAAAGTTGTTTAATATATTGGGCAAAATCCGAATAGTCGCTGACAAGGTTTATATATTCAGCGGTGAGAAGCTTTTCGTTTTCATCGTTTTCAAAGTTTTTAATCCTTATAGCGTTATTGATTACAGCCGCAACGATATCGGCCGCAACTTCGAGCTTCTCAATGTTGCTGAGCGCATCAAAAACACCGCCGACATATTTCTCAGCGATTTCTTTGCAGACAGCCATTGAAAGGTTTGTGAAATACCTCTTACCGTTGAAATCAATAGGAAAGAGTTCGGGTTTGGTTTCTATAATTCGAGCTTTCATAAAACAAAAATCGGGCAGCTTCCGTTTCAGAAATCCGCCCGTCTCCTTTCTTTATCAGTAATTATTCGCCTCAGCTGTCTGAGTTACAGCATCGGTAATGTTAAGCAGCTCCTTGAGCTTCGCTTTTGCTTCTTTGAACGAAGCAAATTCATATGTGTGCCTCCATTCGCCTGTTGGGTCCGGTCGTGCCGTACCGCTTATAGTTGGCGTGCTGAATGTGATTGATGTACCTCTCGTGGTGACAGAATCAGCAGGCAAATCAAAAGTCGTTTCCGGCAAAATCACAGTATAATAGTGCTTTACTCCGTTAAGAATTTCTCCGTAGCAATATCCAAGAGCTCCGACCGCTGATTCATCGTCAATTTTGTTGATTATTTCGGTCTTGTCGTCTTGATTTTTGACTTCGTAGCCAAACATCTTAGCGCCGGTATCCCATGGCATGGCGGTTGTGCCGAGAGAGATAGCCGCTGAAACGACTTCGCTGATGCTTTCAGCGACCTCATCGTCGCCGGGCAGCTCGGCTTTGGCAAGCGTAGGTGTTACGCTGATATTCATGAGCTTACCGATGAAGCCGCCTGCATCATAGACAGCAGGAGTTTTTCCATCCTCAGATGCTTTTGTTTTGAGTGGCGCAAAGGCTACATATCTTGCGTATATTTTTGCCATTAATATTCCTCCTCATCTTCAGGCAGTTCTTCCGCAGGTGTCACCGATTCAATTAAAGCGGTGATTATAACATGGTTATAGCCTGAATCGTTTTCATAAATTTGGTTTGTTGATACAACAATAAATCCGCCGAGCCTCAGCAGCCGGCGGATTTGCTTTTTTAATTTAATTGGGTTATTTTTTGTATATAAATGAATTTGCAGAGTGATTTCATCAATGATAGGCAAATCATCAGCCAAAAGAATACTTCTTTCGTCTGCATAATTAAACTCAATGTATTCTCCTGCATCTCCTCTGTACACATCCGGCTTGACCGGGATTCCTAATGGCTTCAACAGAGCTATCAGCTTTTCATTTACATTCAAGTGATTTTCGCCTCCGCCTCATAAATTTCTTGCATAGCTTTGGCCGCTTTGTCGGAACTGTCCTTTACAGCTTTAAGGATAAAAGCACGAGGTTCAACACGCTTGCCGGTAGAACCGTCTCTCTTGGTTCGTCCTCTTCGTCCGTACTCTAATGCCGCCGCTTTCACAGCGTTTGGGATTTTTAGTGTTTTGCCGCTTTTAAGTATTCGCTTTTCGCTGCCGTCAAAATAAATATTGCACATCCAGCTGCCTCTTTTTGATAGCTTAGGATTTGATGCCTTAATGCTATCACGAAGAGAGCCGCTGTTAACAGGAGTACAAGCCTTTATGGACTTTATTACGATTGGAGCTGCAGCCGAGAGCATTTTCGGAGCAATTTCGTCAATATTGCTGACCCTTTGCAACTGCTTTTCCAGCTCAGGTGGGACTGAGAAACTAAACGGCATTAAATCACTTCCTCACATACAAGAATCGTGTATATGCGGTCGGTGGGATAGCTTCTGATAACCTTATAATGCTTGCTTTCGTGCTTTACTTGCTGTTCGCCGTTATATTCGTCTGTCATTAACTTGAACTGAGCCGAAAGCTTATAACCGGCTTTTGCCGCCTTATAAAATTCATCCCTGTACGGACTTATCCTATCGGCGAAAACAACGGTTTCATTGGTGACTTCAAAATCATCGTAACCACAGCTGTCGCTTTTTGGGGTCAGCTCAATCAGCGTGATTTTACCCTCAAGCATTGGCACACCTCGCTCTCGTTTTTCGGCGCAATATTCGTTGCTCAATGTTTTTCGGTATATCTTCGCCTGTTTCCAGCTTTCTGTGCTCCCATGCCGCATAGTCGGCAACAAGCATTTGGTCATCTGCGCTGTATTCATCAATAGCAATGCCCTGACGCATAAATTCAGCAACAACCGCTTGGAGGCGAGCTTCGTAGAGCTGGTCTTTTGCGTTTGAAGATGCGCCTATATTCAGCTTAAAAAGCTGTAAGATTTCATCCATTGCAGCTCACCTCCGTTTATCGATAAATTACTCGGTCTGTCCGGCATTTGCTTTGTCGGCTGTGAATGTCGCCGATGTGGTTGGTGCTGTGTTTTTATAGTTGAAGATAACGAAGCCTTCGGCATCCATGGGCTTTCCGTCGTATCTTGCGGATGCTTTGAACACGGTCTGCTCTTCGATGAACCTGACATGTTCGGAGCTGCCCAGGCTCATTCCGCTGCGCTCCGAGCCGAGATAAAGTCCGCCATATCCGCCTGCGATATCGCCATCGGCAAATATACCCTCGATTTCAATGACATCACCGCCGATGAAAGGCATTGTTTCCTTTTCTGCGCTGACAAGTGCAGCGGAAGCGTTGAATGCCAAGGCTTTCGCCATGATGTCAATATGGGTCTTGCGGTTCATAACCCAAAACAGCTCAGAGGGCACATTCTTGTTGTTCTTGGGAACGGCAAAAGCCGGTGCAAGAGCGGTGAAGAATTTAGCGCCATCAAGAGATGCAGCGTTAAGAGTAAGAATGTTGGTTGTTGAGAAATTCTTCCATTCGGGTGCATTTGCGCTCCAGTCAGAAGGCTTTGATGCCTGAGCGAGGCGTGTGACGAAGCCGAGAGGCATCTTTATACCGGTGCCGAATATCCACGCCTTATCAAGGGCTTTGCCGATAGCGATAGCGAGACATTCCATGATTTCATTTGCAAGGCTTTCATCGCTGTCTTCAAGAGTGCTGTTGGGAATAGCAGTCCATGCTCCGACCTTAAAGCCGTCAACTTCCACAGATTTGAAGTCGAGGTCAATCTCATTGAGTGCGCCGACCGCCTCAGTCCATATACCGTCGGGAATATCTCCGGTGACGCCCTGCCTGCCTCTTCCTTTTAATACTTTAAGGTTGATGTACTTAGTAAGCTTGCTGTAATCCATAATGCTTTCACGAATTAAGCCAAGCCATGCTGTAGGAATAGTTAATTCTCCGCCCGTGACAGCTCGCTGCTGACCCTTAAAGCTTCTTACACGCTCTAAGAAGTTTTTTGTTTCATCAGTGGCAAGGAATTGACTGCGCTGTTCAAAGCCCATTCTGCCGAGAATCGTTCTTCTGTTCATGTAGGTTGTTACCTCCTGATTTCTGTTTTCTGTTGTTGCGGGAGTGGCCGGCTGAGCCTGACCGCTTGCACCGCCTTTTGCGGCATCGTTTTTGTTTTCCGTTTCTTTGATTTCGTTCTCAATTCTCTCAGCTTTAGTTTCAAGGTCGGGAAGCTGTCCGTCCACATTGGCTTCTTTTTCCTCTTTTTCAAGCTCTTCAATCTGCTGATTAACGAGTTCAAGCTCTTCGTCTGTCTTTGCTTCGTCAAGAGCTGTCTCCAGCTCTGCACTACGCTTCTGAAAATCAGCTTTTTTCTCACGGAGAATTTTAATATTGTTTTGGATTTCTTTAAGCTGCGAACGCAGCCTCAGGAGTTTGAGCATTTTTTTGCCTCCAGTCTTTCTTTTAATTTTTTCTTTCGCTCTTCAAAGTGTTCTTTTCGGTAGTCTTTATTCCTTGCCGTAACCTCTGTTTCTTCATAAGCAGGGAAAGTGACTACGCTGACCTCGTAGAGCTTAACTTCTTTAATAAGATAGTGAATATCGCCGTTTTCTCGGACTTCTCTTTCTTCCGAAATGATAATAAAGCCGAAGGAGCATTGACTGACATCGCCACGCTTGACACGATAATATAGGTTCATTGCATCGCTGTCATTTTCATTTATTTCGATAACACCGAAAAGACCTTTATCATCAATACTAAGCTTGAGAGTGCCTACGGTTGTTCGACCGAGAACAAGCCTTGATTCGTGGTCAACCAACGCTTTTATATCGTCGTTGATGGTGTTGTCAAAAGCACCGG
This sequence comes from uncultured Oscillospiraceae bacterium, assembly GCA_949297075.1. Lineage (GTDB taxonomy): Bacteria > Bacillota > Clostridia > Oscillospirales > Acutalibacteraceae > UBA8612. Next base: position 5,828 of record CASFRX010000036.1, read on the forward strand.
TATCGATGCTCTCAGTTATGCCCTCGAATACTTTGTACACTGAGTTGAATAAAGCAAAGTAGCCTTCGATATACTTCGCACCGTTGGCTTCCCTTGTGCAAAAATTAGCTGAATTGCTTCTAATCTGCCTTTCAGTTTTCCTGTTTTCCACTTCATTCACCTCCGTTCTCCAGTTTGTTTTGCTTGCCGAGCATTTCAACAGGAATGTAGTTTTCAAGCGTTGAAAAATCATTCATGCCTGGTGCATCTGATGGGGAATATCCGAACTCGTTTCGACCCTCGTTTCTTGACAGCATTGCGCTGTTTACCATTTCCTTAACAAATGTGGTCAGCTCACCGAGACTGTACTGCTTGAGACTTCGTGGATTGAAACGCCAATACAAATCAGGACTAATCAAAGTTCCTTTGGTTAGAACTTGCTGAATAATCATAGCGATTGAAAGTATGGGACCTGAAATGAAATTGTTAAATTCATCCTTGTTGAAAGCTCCGACACCCACAAGGAATGCAGGAACTCCAAAGCCTGATGCAATAAGCTGTGCGTCCAGCTTCAAGCTGTCCGGTACCGCTAAATCGTTAAGTGTCAGAGGTTGGATTGTTTTAATATCAATTTCGCCGGCGGGAATAATCCACGGTGCACCCTCCTCAGTTGTTGAGGTGTAGCTCTCAAGCAGTTTTTCACGCTGCTCCGGGTCAGCTATCTCCTCGGCATCCGAGGCGGTCGATATAATCAAGCTCGGTTTCCACTTGGATTTCAAAAACGCTTTCTTGGTTGCGTTTGCTTGTATGTATGTAGCTACAGCGTCCTTAATCATCGGCGTGAAGCCTCTGCCCTCGTAGGGGTAGATTTCATCAGGATTTAAAGCAAAATGCAAAATTTCATCAGGTTCAAAAATCTGTGAGCCGTATTGAACCTGATAATGCGTAAGAGTTTTATTTCTCAAAAAGCAGTGAGCTCTCGGCAGCGGTATCAGGTCATTTATGAAGCCGTCCGCATTTATATCCGGCAAGACATAAGAGTTTCCGCCGATACACATATCTTTGACTATCTTGTGAATGAATGTCTTTCTCGAAGTCATAGAATACGGGTATATATCCATCTTCTTCGATAGATTATTTTTCACCCTGATGTCGCCGTTTTCTGAGTTTTGCATAAGATGCAAAGTCATTGACGATACCAGATTTGATATTATGAAAACGCATTTTTGCACCTGCTCATTTTGAGCGAGGGGTGTGTAACCCTCCGGAAAAATTTTCTCCGAATCGTTGAACACATAGCAGATATTGCTCTTAGGTGCATCTCTTGATTGATGGTCTTTTCGTTTTGAGAAAATTGCCGTTTTAATCACCTCATTTTTTAAACCAGCTTGATGTTTTGCTCTTATTGCCCATATCTTCAAGCATGGCTATTGTCGCAAACACGGAGGCATCGAACACATCAATGCGCATCTCCGGGAATACCTTGGAATACATAACCATATCGTCTGTCTTTTCAATCGCCGAAACATTTGACACGCAATATTCAAACGGTTCGGCGTGCATATAATAGAGCTTGCCGCTCTTAGCTTTCTCTTCGATATATCTGAAGCCCTCGGACTTCTTGTAGTAGTATTGCGGCTGATCTACGATGTTGAATTTCTTGTCTTTCATTAACAGGAAGTATTCGCGGCAGAATTTCCGGTCGTGGCCGATGCGCTTTAACACAAAGCCCTTGCTTCGCATACTGCAATACCAATTAACTATTTCTGCGTGATTAACAGTTGGAGAATTGGACATATCAAGCCAGCCATCGTCTTTCCATCCGAAAAGAGGAATGTTATCCTCGTCCGCCTTTTGGTGGGCGGCAACAACGGGGAACCAGCAGTGCGGAATAATAACAAGAACATCGCCGTATAAGCCTGCAAGCGCTGCTGCGGTTAAGTCGTGCAACTTCGAGAGGTCAGAACCGCCGTACCATTTAATCGGGGCATTTCTCAGCTCATCAATCGTCCAATTATATAGGCTGTCAGACCGCTTAAATTCGTCAATGTTGAAATATGCTTTCATGGCCGATGTGTAGACATTTAAGCTTTTGGCAAAGAAATCTTTTCTCTGCTGGGGGTCGTTTTGCGCCTGTATCGAATCGTTAAGAATATCTTCCGGGCGAATAGAAACGCCATATGCCGGGTTGGCTTTTTCGTGTGTTTCGGGATTTGTAAAATCAACATTGCCGCTTTCGTCTTTGTCCGCTTCGCAAATGAAGACAAAATACTGTTCGTCTTTGACGATTTCGTCAAGAATCTTTTTGCAGTACACAAGACGGCGATAGCAGAAGCTGTTCATATTGTCGCCTGCTGTAGTAATGCCAATCATCAGCTTGTTGGTGTAAGCTTTCATGGCCTCTTTGATGATGTTGTACTGCTTCGGTGATTTATAAGCGTGAATTTCATCGGCAATGGCAATGTTGCAATTGAGCGAATCCTGCCTGTCAACAGAGGACGCAAGAGCCTGAATATATATTGAGCCGCTTGAAAATTCTTTGTATATGCTGTGTTCTTGGTTGTTGTCACGAATGCGGAAATTCTTTTTCTCACCCATGTGCTCAATATTCCACTTAATAAAGCTGAAGCTTTGAAGAGCTTGGGTCATGGCAGCGGCCACTATGTAAACCTTAGAGCCGCTGTGCCTATTGAGCATACCGAGCGCAAAAGCAAGTGCACCGGCAAAGGTGGTTTTTATATTTTTTCTCGGAATATATATAAAAGCTTCTTTAAAGCGGCGCTCATTTGTGCCTGCTTTAAAAAAGCCTAAGAGATTGAAAACTATGAACTTGTGAAACGGTTCTAAAATAAAAGGTTCGCCTTGCAGCGGTGTACCGTCAAGCCGTTCGCCCTGTGCGTGGCAGAAAGTAGCTTCGATTATTTCACAAACAAAATCAGCGTCTTGTGTGCGAAAATCATAATCCGGATTTTGTAGGTCTTTTTTGTATCGCTTAACAGCTTTTTTCAAAAACTTGCAGGCAAGCTTCTTTCCGCTGGCTATGCTCTCAACATATTCTTCGACCTCTAAAAGGTGCTTTGACTTATTTTCCAAAACTGCTCAACGCCTTTTCAAGAGCACTCGGCTCTTTGGTCATCTCAGCTTCAGTTTTGAGAGCTTTGGGAGTTATGCAAAGCTTGTCACAGTAGCTCAAAATATCTTTTCGTAGATTTTCAAGCACGGCGACTGTGGGATTCTTCTTCAGTCCGCCGTCAGCCGTTTTGATGTTCAGATGAGCACCGTTAGCCTCAAAATCCTCTTTGATGTTTTGATAATCCAATAGCAACTGTGCGAGTATTCCGATTGGTATGTCAAAGCCGTCTTTTTGAACGCCAAGCGAGGACATAGCCTTTTTTATTTTTTTCTCATAAGTTCTCGCCTGCGTAATTTTGGCAGCCATGTTTTTTCACCGTCCAAAAAAATTTTTGAAAAATTCGCCGCATGTGGAAAAGGTTGTACCGTTTCGGTAAATCTTTATTGAAATTATAAGTATTAGTGTGGGGGGGCTATGCCGCAAGCTCGCTCAAAATCCTTTCGCCTGCGTTGTTGCCAAGCTAAACCTTTAGCCGTGAGCTTGTGGGTTATTCGGTCGTGCATCTCATCATGCGCCCCAGACGATAAAGCAATTAAGTTCCAATCGCACAAAGCAAACTGCGGATAGTCCTCTGCCGGGTATATGTGATGTACGACTGTTGCATCAATGCGCTTGCCGTAGCGAGCATTCTCTTGGCAAAGAAATTCATCACGCATCAAGATGTGCTTGCGCTTTATTCGCCAGCTTTTTGAGTTGTAGTTGAATGCCACGGTCTAATCTCTTTTCCGCTCAAGCGGTCAAATAGCTTACCGCTGTTTCTGCCCCTTGCAAATATACAATGCGGCAAAGCGCAAACTACAGTATCGTTATTGCGGTCACGGTAAACGCACCGTTCGCAATGCCATTTAATAACCTGCTTACCGCTCAAGCAGCTCACCTCTCAGCTCAAAAGTTTTAAGGAAAGCCGCTCCTGCTGCTTTCCTCATCTTATATTCTATCACGCATGATTGAGGAAAGCAGGGAAAGTTTTATTTTTGGTTTTTCCAAAACCGGGCAAGCTGCTTACGCTGTGTTGAGCCGTCTCCATTCATTCCAAGGGTTTCGCATATTTCGCTAAAAGAAAAACCGTCTATGTAATACAACCTGATGATGCTGCGAATGTTGGGGTCATCTACTTTGTCGAGCCATATTTCAATAGCCGCTTGCTGTTTTTGGAGCGCAAGCTTTTTGGCAATCAGCCTTGACTTGGTTTGATTTTGCAATTTTTTTATTTCTGAAACAGATTCCGTATCGTCGGCACAAAATCCGCTGACTTTGAAAACGGTAGGCATATACGGAAATTCCGGACTGCTGCCCTTGACCGTGTCCGTCTGCACCCAGCTGCGCTCATCCTCTCGCAGTTTGTCAAGCTGAATTTTTAGAACTTTTATTTCGCAAAGTGTTGCTCTGTATGTTTCGAGCATGTATTTTGTAACCCTCATAGCTTTCCTCCTTAGCACACATCTTCGAGCCAATCGTCAAAGGCATTTGGCGAGTTTAACGGCTCTGCCGAACCGTCTTTCACCATAAGAACCGTGACATACCAGCTCAAATTGTATTCGTTGAATTTCTTTATTAGCCGGACAAAGCGATAGCCTTTGAATTTCTTTTCCCAATATTCACGGTCATCTACACGCTCACGGGCGATTTTTTCAACATATCGGCTTGAAACCTTTCCGTCTTTTGGCTCAAGCACTTTCGGCTTCGTCAAGTTTTTAGAGTAGGCAAAGCTCTTGTTGCCGCACGGATCTTTTGCTATATACTTTGCGGCAGCTTCAAATCCGAACTTATCAGGCTGATACCTGTTGCAGTTGATTCTGTACGGCCACATTGATTCCATGGTTTTGGCATCAAGCCCTGATGTCGCAAATAGGTGAAAATGCCAATTTACTTGTCCTTTGCGGCTCCCTGTTTTGTATGTTTGCTGCTCAATAGCATAGATGTACTTGAACGGTGACGAAAGCTTATGTACCTTTTGGCAGAGCTTATCAATCCGTAAAGCGATAAATTTGCTTTCGCTGTTCAAAGCTTCCAGCTCGGCGAGTTCCGCCTTCGCCTTTTTCAGCTCGGACTTTCTCTTAGTTTTGATTCTCCGAAGATAGTTGACTATATCGCGGCGTGCTTGTTCTTCGTTTTGCGGAGCTTGGAAATCTTCATAGGTCGGGTGAATGAAGAAATCTGTATTGTCAAAGTTCGCATTTACCAGGCGAACAATTTTTTTCTTTGCCTGTGCCCGGTTGTATTTTTCTTGTGCTTCTGTTGAGGGCTTTGTTTTCGGTGCCCTTGTCGGAACTCTGCGTCCGTCACTGAAAATGGGGTAATAGTCAACTTCGAGCATGGGTCCGCTTATAGTTTTCTTGTTTCTGATTTGCATTTTACCCTCCGAAATCTGTTTTTACCTGGTTTGTGTAATATGAATCTAACTCCATAGGTGCGTTGTAGAGTGCCGTGCGCATCCACGCCACACGGTTTTTGATTTCGTAAGTGCAGGAGCAGAATTTTTCGGCGACCATTTCAAGGTGTGCGCCTGTCAGCATTCTGTACATATCCTGTACATTACGAGCCGTCCTTTGCTGTCCGGCAATACGCATGATGCAATCAGGGTGAATAGTGAGCACATCCGCTATGATTAGGCACATCTCTCTATACAGTTCCACGCTTCCTGATAGGCAATCTATTTCAAAGCAACATTCAAGTGCTTCTGTAATCTCAGTTATTGACGGACTGACGGAATGAGAGCCAGCCACAAACATATCAAAGAGCATTTCTTTCTTCCTCTCTTTTTGGTTGATGAAATAACATGCAATACAAGGCCGTCAAGTGGGTCACACCCACCTTGATTTTGACCTTAACAAGGCACATAATGATGTATTTAATTATATATAGGTGTAATCCTACACCTCTGCCGGCTGACAGAGGTGTTTATGCTTTATGCTCGATTGAGCTTAATCGGATAGTGTCCGCAAAGTACAAGATGCTCAAATTCAAAACGCTCAGCATCTGAAATAGGGAAAAACTGAGGATTTCCAATTTCTTTCTGATATGCCCTATAATAGGGTGCAACCTCGGGATGGTTGATGTTTATAAGGTACCCGTATCTGTGCGGCGGCTTTGTGTATATTGTGTTCGCCTCGTAGAAATCCCGCCATGTAGGCTTGTACGGTTTTTTTCTCATGGCATCATCTTCTCTCAATAATAGCGATACCTGAATCGATGTCTAATTCGCCCCTTTTTCATTCCTTTCTACGCTTTGCGAGAATTTTGCCGTAAACTCCGCATTCTTCAAGCGGGACTTCACGGACAACTTTGATTTTAGAGGTTCTGACTTTACCGTCAGTATTGTTAGGCACAACTATATCGTCAATCTTGGTTTCGCATTCGATTATTGCAAGATCAGGCCAACTGCTGCCAAAACTCAAAGCCCAGTCAAGGTGTGAGATATGTATGCCGCGGCTGCATTCGCAAGAGGTATCGTTATCGCATACTTCTGTTTTGTTGTCGCCTATTTTGTATTCAAAGTTGTTGTTATAATGCGACACAAGGCGACCGTTTTCCATCTTGTGCACAGCTTTATAAAAAATAGCTTTGGTTTTCGTATGCTTGATGCCGTAAAAATTCATAATTTCGTGGATATTCTTAGGCATATAGACAATTCGAGCGTTGCCGCTGACCTGAATATCGCCGTTTAATTGTCTATCGACAATTTGGCTGTTTCCCCATGCTTCGACGAAGCTGTTTTCCCATGCTACAACAGAGCTGTTTCCATATGCTACAACAGAGCTGTTTCCATATGCTTTAACGGAGCTGTTTTCCCATGCTTTAACAGAGCTGTTTCCATATGCTTTAACGGAGCTGTTTTCATGTGTTTCAACGAAGCTGTTTTCCCATGCTACAACAGAGCTGTTTTCATGTGCTTCAACGAAGCTGTTTTCCCATGCTACAACAGAGCTGTTTCCATGTGCTACAACAGAGCTGTTTCCATGTGCTACAACAGAGCAATAATATCTTTTATTGACGGATATGCACAATTCGCTCTTAATATATATCCTGCCTTTGAAATCCTCGGGAATCATATCCATTTCTTCCTGAGTGGTTACGGTTACATCCGATAATTTGCTAAAATCTAATGACATGGTTATCTTCCTTTCATTTCATAAGAGTGCCATTTTTCCGCATTCCCGGTTTTGATGATGATTATTGCCACAAGCCAAGCAAGCTTATCAACGGCTATCTCAAGCCATATGAGAAAAGCATACCCTAAGCCGACAAGCTTACTCCTCAGCTGCTTTAAGTGCTTTTCCTCGAAATCAACAAGCTTGTCCTCACAGGTGATGCCCAAGAGCACAAGGGCAATCAGGAATATTTCGATTATTGTATTTATCATCTTTTATACCTCGTAATTTTTGATGGCGGCGTGAACAGCAGCAAAGAAATTCCACTCGTTAATTAAATCTGACTTTGTTCTGTAAATTTTGCTGAATGTGCCGCAACAGGAACATCGTGTGTCACTGTCAATTAGGAAATATTCTTCGTTCTCACATCCGATAGACGGTGTTCTGTTGCAGCTCGGGCAGTTGACAATAACATCTGCCTCTCGCAGAACGATAGTTGTGTATGTTTTACCGACATATTTGCAATATTCTTTTTCAAGAATTGCGCCTTTGCTGTTATTTGCGCTTTCCGAAAAAACGACAAGGTCTGAGCTGTCTATCATCGCAAGGCATATCCGCATATAATCTGCGGCTGTCATACCTTCAGGCAAAGATGCGGGATTTAATATTTTGCTTGAAAGATATTTCCCCAAAATCCATTCCCGAAGGTTTGCGAAATCTTCCTTGTAATTCGGGTTCCCGCTAATCTTTCCGGCTATGTATATTTTTACAGGATAGTTTTTCATTTTTCAGCTCCTTTTGATGATTCTGTTTTGTAAATAAACTGTATCGCACCTATGTCGAAAGCTCCGATTAATTCAGAGCCATTCCACACAAAGAACATATCTTCTTTATGTTCTATTCGGTCTGCTTTTAGGTTGGCTGTTATGTCTGTTGTGGTTTTTACTAAAACTCTTTCCATAATTACACCTCTTTCATGATATCAAATAGTGTAGGCGCAAGTTGTTCGTCCTCCGTTGCTTGCAGATAACCTACGCCGTCTCTGAAATAGTCGGGATTAAGTTCGCATCCATAGCCTTTTCTGCCAAGCTTAATTGCAACATACGGAACTGTGAAGAGCCCTGCAAATGGGTCGAATACGATATCTCCTTTATTGCTGTAACGGTTTATAATCCGCTCGACAATATCAAGCTGAAGTGGACAAACATGCATTTGCTGTCTTCTTCGACTTTGTGATGTATTAAGCGTTCGCATACGGTTTATGTCGTCCCACACTTCGTTCGTCCAACTGCCCGGAGCGACTACCATGAACGTTGCAGGTAGCTTTCCATTTTCATCAAGGCTTTTTGCGAGCTGAATATGCTCCTCATAGTTATATACGTTGTTTCGGGAGAAATCTCTGTAAACTTTTTGTAGGTTTTCAACGGGTATATTCTTGAGCTCGTCTTTGCTGAAAAGCCTGTTGCCGCTTGAACGCCAAAATGCATGCGCATCTATCTGCCACTGTGCTCGTGTATATTCTTGCTTGCTTTTTGTCACAGGCTCATCGGCATAGGCTGTTGTGGTGTCTGTCGGTAGTTTTCGAAAAAGCAATATATATTCCGGGCAACCTACACCCATTTTCGAACCATCTTTACATTGCTCACTCCACCCGAGGCGGTATGTCTGATTGTTCTCGCGGACAACATCGGTTACTACAGTAATCATGCCGAAATACTGAAAACCATGCTTCATATAATGTTCTATGCATATTGCATGAAACGGCTCTATCGTCGGCATACCCGTTCCAGTTGTGTTGCCAAAGAGAACTCTGTCCTTTACATGGCAAGCAAATACTCTGCCGGGTTTTAGTATCTTCAACAGATTCGGAGTAAGATAGTCCATTTGTTCAAAAAACCGTTCTGTGTTTTCGTTATGTCCGAAATCATTATAATTCGGTGAATATTCGTAGTGGTTTGAGAATGGGATTGATGTATGAATAAGGTCAATGCTGTTTTCTTCCATTCTTGCCGTTTCTTCAACACAGTCGTTTAAAACGGCCGTGTATAACTCTTTCTTAATTTCCGTTCTACTCACTCCCATTTTTCTTTTAAAGCTGGCAGAAAGATAATCGTGCGCCAGCCCATATTTCTTTATGATGTTGCGCATTTGTGTTTGCAACTTATTGTGATTTTCCCACTTTTCCATTAGCACATTTTTAATTTCTTGCTCGGCGATTGTGAAGATGATATCAATGCGAACCGTTTCCGTTTGCATAAATCTGTAAATTCTGTGTACAGCTTGAATAAAATCGTTAAATTCATAATCAACTCCGACAAATATGGCTCTGTGGCAGTGTTTTTGAAAATTACATCCTGAGCCGCTAAGGGATTTTTTTGTGGCAAAATATTGCGTCTTGCCAGTTTGAAAGTCTATTGTGCGGCGCTCTCTTTCGTCGTAATCCATACTTCCGTAAATATCAACAGCTTCGGGGATAGCTTTTTTAATAGCTTTGCGTTCTGCTTCAAGGTCGTGCCATAAGAGGAAAGTATCAGCCGGCGACTCTTCGATAATTTCTTTCATTTTTGCAATGCGAAGGTCAATGCTTCTGTTTTTTTCCTGAGCCGCAGCTGAGAGAGAAACGGCAGCATCTCGCATCAAAACAAGTTGACCGTTACGGTCCGTAGGCAGCTCATCGAATCGCTCGCCGATAACATGAAACCGGATATCAAGCTGCGGTAGAGCATATCCATCGTCGCTAAAGCCTAAATCTGACGGCAGATTTAAAAAGAGTCCCCAAGACGCAACCCACATCCAAAATTCTCTTTCACGGTGTGGATATAAGGTGAGATTGTTTGCTTTGGTGCTATCTCTTTGAAAAAAACGGGTGAGAGCTTGTCCTGTGTCCATGACTTCAAGGAAGCCTGCGTAATGTATCAGTTCTTTGTATTTGTTCGGCGAAGGAGTCGCAGTAGCAACAAATTTATATTCGACGCCTTTAAACTTATCAAGAAAGGTTTGATATGTTTTACTGCCAAAGCTTCGGAGTACCGCTGCTTCATCAAGAATGCAACAAGTGAACTTCTTCGGATTTACATCGCCGTCACGCACCCTTTCATAGTTTGTGAGCAATATGTTTTCTGTTGATTCTTCAGCTTCCTGTGCAGTTCGGATATATTTCGGAACTTCAATTTTGAGTAGCTCTTTTGCGTCGTGCATAAACTCCTGTCGTACACCGAGCGGAAGTATTATCAAAGCTTTTCCACCTTTATGCTTTGTTATAATTCTTGCTATTTCAAGTTCCTGTACCGTTTTGCCAAGTCCAAAACTTTCAAATAGTCCACGCCTCCCGCCTGCAATAGCCCATTTAACTGCTATGCGTTGATGTGGCTTGAGTATAGGATTGATTTCATTATCAGCTATTTCAAAACCGCTCATCGGAGCAGTTTCGACTTTAGAAAGAATAAACTCGTTATATGATTTCATGTATTTTACCCCAAATTTCAAAGTTCTATGAGAAAAGCATACCCTAAGCCGACAAGCTTACTCCTAAGCTGCTTTAAGTGCTTTTTCTCGAAATCAACAAGCTTGTCCTCGCAGATGATTCCTAAGAGAATCAAGACAAGAAGGATTATTTCAATTATTGTATTTATCATGTTTTACACCTCATATTTTTTGATGGCGGCGTTCATTGCGGCGCCAAGCTTTTGGCCGAGCTGACTGTCAGCGGCGGTTATTCTGTCAAGCAGCTCCTTAAGCTTTCTCAGGTTTTCCTGCGCCGAGGTAAAAAAGGCTTTGAAAGCGGCGACATCGGGATTGCTCATTTGCAGTTGTTTTTTCAACTCATCGGCGGTGTGTTGAGCCTTGGCGGCGTCTTTCTCAGCCGCTTTTTTTGCAAGGTTTGCCGCTTCGATTTTTTCGTTGGCATCAGCAAGAAGCTTTTCAATTTCTGCCGCTGAATTGGCAGCTGCTTTTGCTTCGGCTTCTGCCTTGAGCTTGTCCGTTACCTCCTGCGGTATTTCGGGGTTTTCTTTAAGAGCCTTAAGGTTGTCTTTTGCTTTTTTCTCTGCAGCTTTGGCCTTGTCAAGCTTGTCCTTGTATGCCGCAATTTCTTTATTGAGGCTGTCGACGGTTTCGTTGAGGTCTTTTACCTTTTCGCGGTTATACTGAAGCATACTTTCGGCTTTTTCCTTTTCCGCCTGCAGGTCAAGCATTTTCTCAACCTTCGCCTTGGCTTCGTCACGCTCCTTAATCAGGCGGTCAAGCTCTCTTGAAGAAAGATTTTCCACATTGTTCTCTTCGACGAACTGTTCACGCTCCTCTTCGGGAATAGCAAGCAGGCGCAGAGCTTTGGTGTATGATAAATTCATAAGCGTTTGGGAATTTGAACTGAACAAGCTTTCTTGAGAGTTGCCGTATTCCTCATAAGCCTTCATGAAGTTGATGGCCGTTGACTGCGAATAGTTGACTCTCTCTTTAAGCCACTTTCCCCATTCGCCATGGGGAACGAGCGATTTTGCCTCTGTAAGATAGCCGCCGATTTCTATCGCATATTCCAGAGCCATTCGCTGTGCCTGCTTCGTTTTATAAATGATTTTCTTTTCAAGAATTTCAATCTCTCTTTTAGGCAACATTTGATTTTGTGCCTGATTCATCATTGCATTTTCCATTCTTGTTTTCCTTTCCTATTTTGTTTGTTTTTAGATATTCAAGCCATTTTTCCTCAAAGGCTTGTACCTCAGGAGTGCGGTCGCAGTTGCATTTGCCCCTGTTCTGCCTCACATAGTATGTTTCTTTATTGAGTTCGAGAGTAAAAAAAGGCGTTTCGGGGTCAGATATGTGGCGAATAAAGAATATTGCCGTTTTGCCCTCTGCGTGCCTTTGGGCATATGTAGCTACGCAATGGTTGAGCTTGTTTCCCTCGTTTATTAAGTCTTTTTCGCTCCTACAAGCGAATATCATCAATCCTGTGTCTTCATCGGCAAAGGCAAAGGGCTCAAGCTGTTCTGAACGAGCCTTGAATTTTTTAATCAGCTCTTGGTTTTCTTCAAATTTAATCAGAGCAACAAGCTGGTCATGCTTGGCTGCGAGATTTTGCGGATATTTGTCTTTTACATTTAAATCCATTTTTCGCTTTTTGCAAAGATTCCAGAAATCAAGCAGAGTGCGAGCGTTGCAGATGCTTTTATGTTCAGGATATTTTTGCTGTTGGCGTACAAGGTAATTACAAGCAGTTATAAGGCTTTCGCCTGTTTCGACAAATTCATCAAATGCATATTTAAACAAAGAATAGATTCTCTGTGTGTCGCTGAGCTTTACATTGATGTCATATTCTTTGTACTTTTTGTAAGTACATATCAGCTCAAGGGTTAAGTGCTTTTCTGTTGCTTCTCGGTATTCTTCTTTAGTTAATCCAAGGATTTCGTGCGGTTTCGCTTTCTTAAGGTCTAAGCCTTTAACGGCTGTACTGCCTCTCCAGTTTGTATAATAGCTTGTTGCCGTCTTTGCTTTTTTAAGAGCTTCGTTGACCAGCTCACTTTGCCCTTGCATGACAAGGTTTTCAATGTTCGGCCGCTTCTGCCACAGTCGAAGATAGCTGACTATCAGTCTCTCGTTGCCTTTGGCGAAAAGGTCAAGCTTGCTGTTTTCGCAGGATGTGCCGTTCAAGACCTCTTGGCCGAACGGAAGCAGGCAGCTTTCGTCAATTTCACAAAGCACATCATCATACCTCTTACGCTGTTCCCAACCTTTCAGCCTTGATATGCTTAAAAAGTAATGCCTGTAGGCCACGCACCTTATTATCTTCTTACCGTCTGCAATGTATGCTTCAAACGGATATGAACCAATAGAAACTGTACCGCTTTTATCAACATTTTTATAAACCCTCCACGATACGATGCAGAGCATGTTTTCAATTTTGCACACTTCAACAAAGGTTTTACAGCCAAGATTATATCCGTCGCTGTACATTCTTGATATAGATATAGCTTTGACCGGAGCGCCGCATTCCGGACACAAGGTTGCTTGATGGCTTGTGATATTCTCTTGTGTTCGGTGGTTAAAAAAGCCGTATTCGTTACAGTAAGGGCTGCATAAGCCTCCGGCGACATAATCACAAAGGAAGCTTTCGCCGCAGGCGGTACATTTGCACCGGACATATTTCTCTTTAAGGCCGGTTAATGGGTTGTTTATGTATTCACATCTCATAACAAGAGTATTGGTGTCATGAAAATAATGCTCTGCGAAGTCAAACAAGTCCTGCGACGGCTCAAGCGGCAACAGTCTTGAATAGTTTGTTTCTGTCATTTCAGCTCACCTCAACTCAAAGAAAATCCGATATGTCAATGATATCGGGTGCGTTATTGGTGGCTTCTTCGTCCGGGATTCCGTAGAAAATTTTTATAATATCCTCGGCAACATTTGGAGGACAACATCCGCAGCTGCCTTTTTGGTTTTTGCGAGCGTATTCTTCTATTTTTCTCTCGCATTTTTCTATCTCCATGTCCGGGTTGTCCAAATCCGTGCTGACTATATCGGCGATGTGGTCGCTTTTGCGGCAGATGTCTTTCAGCTGCTCGCCAACCATCCAAACCGCCGTGCCTTCCTTGCCCTTTTGCTGAGCTTCAATTTTTTCAAAAACCGTCATTGTTTAAACCTCCTGCTGTTTTTGTCGTTGGTTGATTGTGCTTTATTGCGGATTACGGGAAAAATATTCCTCCGGGTGGGTGGAAAAGTAATCTGCTAATGTATCTGCCATGCGCTGCCCCCACAGAGCGGCCAGCCGTTCTTGTTCCTCATGGGGCAATTCTTTTAACTTCTCAATGCGCCCATCCGAATATTCCACGAAACACTCGTATGTATACTCTCTTTTTGCCATATCCACCACCTCTTTAAATAATTACTTCTTGTTTAGGTTGTCTTATTACTTGCTTAATACAATTTCAAGTGATGTCATTGTTGTCAATCCTTTTCATATTTCAAAATCGGTCTTATCCTTGGCTTATTTTTCAACGCCCTGTGTATTGTTTTTTTCACAAACAAATAAAGCATTAGCAATCTGTTTTTCATACGCCCACTCTTTTCGTTTGGGTGACAATGCGCTTTTGATTATTTTGTGAAAATTCGTATTTGCATAATCAGTTTTTACAGGTTTCATTTACAGGGCCTCCAATTCTTCAGCGGTAAAGGCAAAACCACGTCCACCTTCATAGTTGATATGTTCCTTGATTTTCTCAATATTGCATTTTGTCATAATCTGCAAAGAGAGCTTTGTATCTCTATTACAGCAGTCATTCCACAACATATACAGCTTACAGCCGGTAATGCCGTTGTCCTGCATACGCTGAAAAGCTCTCTCAGCTCCGAACAGGTCAACATTATAAGCCTGCATAAGAAAAGTTAATGCTCCGGGATCCCCTTCGCAAATATCAAAACTAACCATTTGTTAAGCCTCTTCCAATTCTCCGTATTCTTTTACATAGGCATCATAGTCATACTGTTTGAGCAGGGACTTTGCTTCGTCCACAGTAATTGCTTCGCCGGTGCAACCTCTTTCACCGTCATGCACAAGTAACCAATTACCCTTTTCAGAACGGTAGAGGTCACAGTCATATTTTCTGCCGTAGCCTTTTCCGTACATCTGCTGTAAAAAGTAGCCGGTGTATTCGTACCACTTTTTAACTTTGCCTATGAGTTTCATTTTTGAGGTATCATATACCATATCTTTGATAATAACCCTTGCCATTTGTACCTCCTAATTTATCCATTTAACAACGGTATCTCCTGTGTAGCCTTTCTGCCATACATACCACGCATAACAGATAGCATTTGATTTAGCGTACCGTTCAAAATCCGTATTTCTGCTTCGTGGTTGTTTTGTTCGGGGTCTTTCGATTCATGGTTGATTTGTTTGGGGATTGTTATCTGTCGCATGAGCACTATATGTGCTCGACAGGCTAATAAAAAATTTCCACTAAGGAAACTCCGTAATAATTAGAAATTTTAACTTTTGCTTCGTCTCTTGGAACTCTTTCGCCGCGTTCATACATGGCAAGTGCCGATTTAGTTATACCTATACCGTCAGCCGCAATCTGTTGCGTTTTTTCGCCGCGCAATTTACGGAGAGTTTCTCCGATTTCAATTCTGCTTTTCATGATTTATCATCTCCTTTCGAGCACTATATGTGCTCTGTGCCTCTAATTATACGCTCTTATTCGCAAATGTCAACACTAAATGCGCACAAATAGTGCACAAAGATAATGAACACTTTTTGTGTACATTGCCGGTTGACTTTGTGCACAAAAAGTGTATAATTGCAATAAAAGAGGTGATAATAATGCCTAAATTTAACGAACGATTAAAAAGTTTAAGAAATGATTCCGGTTTGTCGCAAAAGGCCTTTGCGGACGAATTGAATATATCAAAAAGTAGCATCAACATGTACGAGCGCGGAGAAAGAGAGCCAAGCCTTGAAGTGCTTGAAGCTATTGCTGATTACTTCAATGTAGACATGGATTTTCTCTTAGGTAAATCAGATGTAAAAAACAAGCTAATGTTATCTTTTCTAAGCGGACAAAACAATAATGCGAGTAAAGGTATTAAAATTCCTGTTCTTGGATATGTTAGAGCCGGTGTACCCATCGAAGCTGTTGAGGAGATACTTGATTACGAAGAAATCACGGAAAGCATGGCTCGCACAGGCGATTTTTTCGCTCTTTCAATAAAAGGGGACAGCATGGAACCGAAAATCAGCGAGGGCGATGTGGTTATAGTTAGGAAGCAGGAAAAAGTTGAAAACGGTGAGCTTGCCGTAGTCCTTGTCAACGGCCACGATGCAACCGTTAAAAAATTCTACATGAATGAAAGCGGCGTAACCTTAATTTCAACAAATCCGGCTTTTGAACCATTTACTTTCACTAAGCAAGAAGTTGTTGAACTGCCAATCAGAGTTATTGGCAAGGTTGTTGAACTGAGAGCTAAATTTTGACGGCGAGGGATTCTTATTGAAGAATAAAATCTATAACATAATTATTTGCTCGTTATGCGTTATTTCGATAGCTTTTGCAATAATTGATTTCACAAAAGGTCTCAGCACAGCTCAGCAATGGATTGATAAGATTATATATGCAATCTTCGTAATAGATTACATAGTAAGATTTATTATTGCAGACGGCAAGAAGAAATTTTTTAAACAAAACATTTTTGATTTAATTTCAATTATTCCCTTTGATTCTGCATTCAGAGCTTTCAGGCTTTTGAAATTCACTAAACTTTTAAAATTCGCAAAATTCACAAAGCTGGTTAGAGTGGGCTCTCGCTCTGCAAGAATGTTGACAAAGGTCAGAAAGTTTCTTAACACCAACGGATTCAAATATGTTTTGGTTTTGTCGCTTGCATCCGTTCTTTCTGCGACGGTCGGAATGATGCACTTCGAGCACATGAAGTTCGCCGATGCTCTGTGGTGGTCTTTTGTCACCGCAACAACTGTTGGATATGGTGATTTGTCGCCGTCAACCAACGCAGGAAGAACCATTGCATCTTTGTTAATGATTGTCGGAATCGGGTTGATAGGTTCATTGACTTCGTCTATCACCTCGTTTTTTCTTCGTATCAACGAAGAACCGAAGAACTTCAGCTCTGATAAGGTTGAAATGGTCTTGACTATGTACGAATCTTTGTCAGAAGAAGAAAAGCAAGCGGTAAAACAGGAACTGCAAGAATACACCGCTAACCCGGTGCAGGAGAATTAAAAGAATAGAAAGGATTTTAAAAAATGAAATTATTCGGCAGCTTCAAACTCACAGACCGTATTCGCATAGGTGCAAGCTCCGGCGGACGGCGTAAGTCATCCAAGTCCTCTAAGTCCGGCGCAACCGGCTGTTTGTCAATATTTTTTGTGCTTTGCGTAATCTGCATACCAATCTCCCTTATACGCTCCTGCGTTAAAGGCGATGACGATGAAACTACAACGGAAACGACATTAATTTCCCAAAGCGGCATAACAGCTTTAGAATTTTTAAGCACGGATGATGTGGAACTTGAAGTCGGTCAAAGTAAACTGAGTTGGTTTAAGGTCAAAGCATCTGATGGCTTTAATGTTGATGACATTGTTCTTGTATCCTCCGATGAAGATGTAGCAACATTTACTTTTGATAAGATTTCGGCAAAAAGCTTTGTCTACTACAACATAGATGCTGTTGCGCCGGGAACGGCTACGGTCCATGTTGAAACCGCCGACGGCAAGGTGAAAAGCGACACTATTACAGTTATTGTTACAGAAAAAACGACAGAGGAAGAAACAACAGAAGAGGAAACAACAACATCAGAGCCTGATACAACAAAAAAGCCAAAAGAAACAACTAAAAAGGCCGAGGAAATTACTACAAAACAAACCAGCGGCAAAACGGTATATAGAACGCCATCCGGCGAAAGATATCATTTTGACCCGGAATGCGGTGGCAAAAATTCCTATTCAGTATCTCTTGATGATGCCAAGAGCTCAGGTCTTACCCCGTGTCAGAAGTGCGCTAACTGAATCGTATAGTCGATAAAAAATAAAAAAAGCTCCCCGGTGCGCCAACACCGGAAAGCCTAAAGCGCAATCAACCAACGACAAAAACAGCAGATTGCAATACCATTATAGCACTCTGCTTAAGGTTTTGCAACTTTTTTTACGCAGGGTGTATTTTTTATGCAAAAAATCACCCGGAAAGGAATAAATAATTAAGGGTGATGATATGAAAACGGCAGCAGCTTATATACGCGTATCAGATGAACGGCAGGATGAATATTCGCCAGATTCACAGCTCAAGCTCATCAACGAATATGCCAAGAAGAATGGTTACTATGTGCCGCAGGAATATATCTTTTACGACGACGGCATATCCGCAAAAACCGCCAAAAAGCGCCCTGAGTTCAACCGAATGATAGCATTGGCCAAAGAGAAGAATAATCCTTTTGAGGCTATCTTGGTATGGAAATTCAGCCGATTTGCACGAAACCAAGAAGAAAGTATAGTTTACAAAAACATACTCCGAAAAAAGGGTGTGCAGGTAATCAGCATATCGGAGCCCATCATTGATTCGCCTTTCGGTGAACTCATTGAACGCATTATAGAATGGATGGACGAATATTACCTTATCAACCTTTCGACAGAGGTCAAGCGCGGTATGCTCGAAAAAGCCAGCCGAGGCGAGGCTATGTGCGCTCCTGCAATCGGCTACGACCTTGTCGGCAAAAAATATGTGCCTAACAGCCGGGCTGATTATGTCAAGCAAATTTTTAAGGATTACCTAAACGGTATACCCATGCGGCAGATTGCAATTAAATATTCCGACGCAGGTCTTACCACTCGCAAAGGCAATCCGCTCGAAGTAAGAACAATTCAGTATATGCTTTACAACCCTGTGTACATCGGAAAAATTCGATGGTCAACGGGCGACAATATCTTTTCAAAGAGCAGAAATTTCGATGACCCTAACATACTTACCGTTGACGGTGAGCATGAGCCTATAATTGATACGGATACATGGAACGCCGTACAAAACAAGCTAAAAAAACAAAAGGAAATGTATGGTAAATACCAGCGTACCGAGCAACCCTGCGAATGGATGTTGAAGGGCTTGCTTCGATGCGGCAACTGCGGTTCTACGCTTGTAAAGTCGCAGACAAACTATGTACAGTGCCACCGATACAATAAGGGGCGCGATTGCACAGTTTCGCATTGTATCAACATCAAAAAAGTTGATGAAACAGTTGTGGCCGCTCTGCAGGATTGTGTTAAAAACTGCCGGTTCAATATTGAACCAAGAGAGGAACAACAGTCCGTCACAACCGATTATGCTGCCATGATAAAGCGGGAACAAACAAAGCTCGATAGAGCGAAAGAGGCCTACCTTGCCGGCATAGATACCGTTGATGAGTACAAAGCCAACAAGGCAGATATAACAAAGGCAATCGCCGCCATAGAAAAGCAGCGCAGCGAAACTGTAGCGAAAAAGATTGATATCAAGGAGTTTTCAAAAAAGGTCGAGGAAGTCCTCAGTATTGTCACAGATTCCGCTCAGTCTACCGATGCTAAGAACAAAGCCCTCCGCTCAATCCTGTCAAAAGTTGTGTTTTGTAAACCCTCCGGCACTTTCTCTTTATTTTTTTACACCTAATTATCACCTTTTACAGTTCAGTCCGCCGAGCTGTGTAATAATTACGCTTGCAAGCTTGGCATTGGGGGTTGCAATTTTAATAGGATACTGTAATTTCTTTTCGTAAACAAACATTAGCCGTCACACCCGCATTTCTCCCACGGCCAAGGTCCTTTGAGCCACTCAACGCCCTGAGCGTCGGCAGCTGTGAGCTTGCCGCAGGTTTGTTCGTACTCTTCTCGGAGGTTCGTAGCGTTCTTTTTGAGCTTGTTGTAAAGTCCCACTGCCGCAAGATCACCCGGATGGGTGTCGAGGTACAGGTGCAAATCCCAAAGAGCAAAATCAGCTGCCGCAAGTTTTCTTGTAAGCTCAGCTTTGTTCATTGTCTGCACCCTCTTTTAAAGGGCTTGTTCAGCGCAGGGAACAGTGTGCCGCTGCAAAGTGCCTGCATCTCGTCATAAACGGTTGTATCTGTTTGCATGGGCACATATGCCATGGCCACAGCCCAGCCGTCCGGCATGGGATGTGCCGCACGGTGAAACTGCATCTCCGAGCGTTTGCTGCACATTTCGCAGCTCTGCTTCGGAGGTTCATACATACGCATTAAGCATTTCTCCTTTATAGATTTTTGAGCAAACGGTAAAATATTAAGTTGCTATGCTCTTGTATATTTTATGCAAAATGGTATAATAGTGTTAAAGCGTGCTTTACACAGGAGGATAGGAAATGGAAAAGCTTATTAAGGCGGCGATGCAGGCGAGGTTGAAATCCTATGCGCCGTATTCCGGGTTTAATGTCGGAGCGGCTGTTTTGACCGCCGACGGAAGAATTTTTACAGGCTGCAATATAGAAAATGCGGCTTTTTCTCCTACCGTATGTGCCGAGCGTGTTGCGGTGTTCAGCGCCGTTGCCGCAGGCTGCCGTGAGTTTTCTGCAATAGCTGTTGCCGGCGGCAAGACAGGTGAAGAGCTTGATTTTGCCTATCCGTGCGGCGTGTGCCGGCAGGTGCTGAATGAATTTTGCAATAAGAATTTTAAGATCATAGTTGTAAAGAGCGAAACAGAATACAAGGAGCACACATTAGCCGAGCTTTTGCCTCACGGCTTTGAGGGGAATATACTATGAGAATGTATGATATTATTAAGAAAAAGCGTGACGGCTTTGAGCTTACAAAAGAAGAACTGGAATTTTTTGCAAAGGGTGCGGCAGAGGGCTTTATACCCGATTATCAGCTTTCAGCCTTGCTTATGGCAATCTATTTTAAAGGCATGAGCAAAAGGGAGACAGCCGACTTAACTCTCGCTATGGCGCAGAGCGGCGATACGGTGGATTTATCCGACTTAGGTGCTGTTACTGCGGATAAACATTCCACCGGGGGTGTAGGCGACAAGACAACACTCATCGTTGCGCCCATTGTTGCCTCTTGCGGCGTCAGTGTAGCTAAAATGAGCGGCAGAGGCTTAGGTCACACCGGCGGAACGGTTGATAAATTGGAATCCATACCCGGCTACAAAACTACCCTTGACAGGGAAGAGTTTTTTGATGTTGTGAAAAAAACGGGCATGAGCGTAATCGGTCAGTCCGGCAACCTTGCTCCTGCAGATAAAAAGCTTTACGCCCTTCGTGATGTTACAGCAACGGTGGAAAGTATACCTCTTATTGCTTCTTCAATTATGAGCAAAAAGCTTGCGGCAGGAGCTGAGTGTATAGTGCTTGATGTTAAGATAGGCAGCGGCGCTTTTATGAAAACGGATGAGCAGGCGAGGGCTCTTGCCCGTGAGATGATTGATATAGGCTCTGCCGCCGGCAGAAGGACTGCGGCTGTGCTTTCAAATATGGATACACCGCTTGGCGCTGCGGTTGGAAACAGCTTGGAGGTTATAGAGGCCATAGAAACGCTAAAAGGCGGCGGCCCCGACGATTTGAAAGAGCTTTGTCTGACTCTTGCTGCAAATATGCTTGTGCTTGCCGGCAAAGGGGATTATGAAGCCTGCTTTAATTTGGCTCAGGAAATTCTTGCAAGCGGAAAAGCTTATGAAACTTTCAAGGCCTGTGTTTCGGCTCAGGGCGGAAACCCGGATTATATTGAAAACACCGACCTTTTTGAAAAAGCTCAATTCAGCTGTGAAGTTTTGGCTCAAACCGACGGATATATTTCCGCAATGGATGCAGAGCGCATAGGAACAGCGGCTTGCTTGCTGGGTGCAGGCAGAAAAACTAAGGAAGACAGCATTGATTTTGCTGCAGGGCTTGAAATCAAGGCCAAAACAGGCACAAAGATATGTAAAGGTGAAACACTTGCCATATTGTATGCGAATGATGAACGGCTTTTTGATGCCGCAAAGACTGAATATGCCGCCGCAATAGCAATAGGTAACGAGCCTGTTGAGATTCAAGCCGTAGTAATAGGCAGCATGAGGTAAAAAAATGAAATATACAACAGCTTTATACGATTTAGACGGCACTTTGCTTAATTTTAATCTGGCAGAAAGGCAAGGCTTCTTCGAGTCATTTGAAAAGCATGAAATTCCTTGCAATGAAGCCATTTATCAGCGATATTCTTTAATAAATGACGGACTTTGGAAAGCCTTTGAAAGAGGGGAAATCAGCAAGGAGGCTATTGGCTATCGCAGGTTTGCAATTCTATTTGAAGAATACGGAATAGATGCGGATTATACTGCCTGTGCAGATACCTACAAGGCTTTGCTTGCCAAAAAAGGAATCCTTTATGACGGTGCGGTTGAACACTTGAAAAAACTAAAGAGTAAAGGTGTAAAGCTTTACGCAGTTACCAACGGCACACAGCATATTCAGCATAGCCGATTGAGAGTCAGCGGCCTTGATAAGCTGTTTTTGGGTACCTTTGTATCCGAAGAAACAGGCTATCAAAAGCCTGATAAGGAATACTTTGATTTTGTTTTTGCCAATATTGAAGAAAAGGACAAATCCAAGATAATTATTATCGGAGATTCAGCCACATCCGATATCAAAGGAGGCATAAACGCAGGCATTGACACCTGCTATTTTGCTTCAAAACCCAACAGCTTAGTTGAGCCGACCTATATTACCGACAGCTACGGCGAAATCGAAAAGATAATATTGGGAGAATAGTTTAGTGGATAAGTATAAAATCGGCGAGCCTTGCGAATGCAAAAGGGAACATAGGGCTGATATTGATGAAATCATCATCGGCAAAGGCGTAGTCAGGCAAGTGGGCGAGGTTGTAAAAAGCTATAACTGCTCAAAGCCTTTTGTTCTTGCCGATGTGAATACCTTCGAAGCGGCAGGAAAAGAGGTCTGCGCTGTTTTGGAAGAAAAGGGTATTCCTTATGTGAAATATGTTTTTGCAGATGAAGCTCTAAAGCCTGATGAAAAGGCTGTGGGCTCTTCTGTTTTGCATTTTGATTACAGCTGTGATATTATAATCGCCGTCGGTTCGGGTGTTATTAACGATATTGGGAAAATTCTCAGCAGAATATCGGGCAGAAAATACATAATTGCTGCAACGGCTCCCTCTGTTGACGGATATGCAAGCGGTACATCGTCAATGGATAGGGACGGATTCAAGCTTTCCCTTGATTCAAGGTGTGCGGATGTTATTATAGGTGATGTTGATATTTTGAAAAACGCACCTCTGCATATGCTCAAATCAGGTCTCGGCGATATGATAGCCAAATACATAAGCATAGCCGAGTGGCGTATAGGCCATTTGGTTACGGGGGAATACTACTGCGAGCAGATAGCTCAGCTTGTAAGAGATGCACTGAAAAAATGTACGGATAATGCCTTAGGTCTTTTGAAACGCGATGATGCGGCGGTGGAAGCCGTGTTTGAGGGCTTGGTTATAAGCGGCCTTGCCATGGCTTATGCTGGAATATCCCGTCCGGCTTCAGGTGTTGAGCATTATTTCAGCCATGTTTGGGATATGCGCAGCCTTGAATTATCAACCCCCGTTGATTTGCACGGAATACAGTGTGCCATGGGTTCACACCGAGCAGTCAAACTCTATGAATCCCTCAAGCAAATCACTCCCGACAGAGAAAAAGCATTGAAATATGTAAAGAATTTTGATTATGATGCGTGGAAAACTCAGCTTGAATCGTTTTTGGGCAAGGGCGCTCGTGCAATGATTGAGCAGGAGAAAACAGAGCAGAAATACAGCAAGGCTGCCCATGGGAAAAGGCTTGAAAAAATTATTGATAATTGGGATGAAATACTGAAAATTTTGGACGAGGAGCTGCCGTCCTTTGAACAGTTGGATGAACTTATGACTGCTTTGGATATGCCTAAAGAATTTATGAGCATAGGCGTTGACGAAGAAGCGGCAAAGCTGACTTTCTTGGCAACAAAGGATATAAGAGATAAATATATTCTCTCCCGTCTTGCCTGGGATTTGGGCGTTATAGAAGAGTTAAACTAAAACAGAAAGGCTGAAGCGGTCAGGAAAAAGACAGCTTCAGCCTTAATATTAGTGATTTACAGTTCAACAAAGTAATAGGGCTTACCGCCTTTTATGTTGAGCTGCTTAATCCATTTGCCGGTGATGTAGTTTTTGGGTCGGAGAATAACCTCGTTTTCATATACTTCAAGCTGTAATCCAATACCTCTGCCTTTAATTTCACCGTGGTGGTTTACCCTGGAAAGGCAGGGCAGATTTACACGGTGAAGACCGTCTTCTAACTCAAAAGAGGAATATCCCTCTCTCTTGAGCATATTTTCGCCGCAAAGAGCCATGTGGGAATGACCGCTAAAATAGAAAACATTTTTAAAGCTTTTCAGCAGTGCCGCTAACTCTTCGCTCTTTTCGCCGATTCCGCCTGTTTCAGGAGACCAATCCCTTTCGTTTTTGTCCCATGTTCTGGGGAGTCCGTGGCGGCCGTTAAGGCTCTGATGGCAGAAAACAAAGGCAGGCTTGCCGCCTTGTGTAGCTTTTTCAAGCTCTTTTTTGAGCCATGCAAGTTGCTCATCGCTGATATTTGCTTCACAGCCCGCATCGCTCTCGTTGCCCAGACAAATGAAGCTATAGCCCTTGATAACTGTTGAATAATACGGTTTTTTAAGGCTTATGCCTGCAATATCTTTTACTGCGTTGTAGTATTCACCTATGCCGGATGCGTATTCGTCATCGCCGTCGCTCCAGCAATCGTGATTGCCGACGGTGAGAATAATATTCTCTGCACAGTTTTTAACCTCGTTGAAACAACTGCGCGCATAGTCCCAGTTGGCTCTTACACCGTGTGATGTAGTATCGCCAACTGTTATGAAAGCGTCGGCACCGCTGCTTTTTGCCGCTTTCAGCGCACACTTGAATCCGTACAGGAGAAGCTTGATATTCGGGTTAGAGAAGTCCATGTGAACATCGGATACGATAGTTGCGGTTAAAATAGGGGAGTCTTTCATTCTTTTACACCTCAAAATCCTCGTCTTGTTTTTTTTAGGATTTTTAAGTTTACTTTATTATTCGTTTTTCACTTTGTCAATAGGCTGCTGTTAAATTTTGATGTTTTCTGCTTGATTATAGGTATTGCATTTGGTATAATTTAGTCAACACCATAAAAAATTATTTAAAATATTTGCATAATTTAAAGGTGTTATTTCGATTTGTTTCTGAATAACGCCTGATTAAAAATATAAAGCAAAGGGGATTTTACCGTGGAGAGAACCTACATTCCTTTTAACAAGTGGAAAGAAAAATCCAAACAGACGGAATACACCGAAAGCACTCCGCTTCTTGCTCCTGACGGCAGCTTGCTTGCTAAAGGCTGGGCAAGGCATAATGTGTTTGATTACAACAGAGATTATGTAAAAACAGGCATTATGAGCCGCAAGGAATGGGATTTTTATCAGATTTCCGACGGCAGATATATGGTTCAGCTCAGCTTTGCCAATATCACGGTGGGCGGCTATGTTTCCGCAAAGCTAATCGACCTTGAAAAAGGGGAATTGGTTGTTGATGCAACTCAGCTGTTCCTTTTCGGCAAAAACAGGCTCGTTCCTCCTTCTAAGGGAGATGTACCGAACAGATTTGCCGAAAAAATAGGCAAGGCAGAATTTGATTTTGATACTAAGGAGACTTCGCGCAGGCTTTGGTTTAAAATGCCCCTTAAGGGCAAAATGGTTGAGTGCGAGTTCAATATGGATATTATGCCGGATCTTGAAAATATAACTACAGTCCTGCCCTTTGCAGAGGACAGAACAAAGTATTTCATGACCACAAAGCAAAACTGCATGCCCTGCGAAGGCACATTTAAGTACGGCGATTATGTCTGCTCTTTCAGCAAAGAGGATAGCTTCTGCGCTCTTGACTGGGGCAGAGTAAATACAGTACACAAAATGGTGTGGTATTGGGGCAACGGCTCAGCTTATATAACCGATGAAAAAGGCGATAAGCACCTTTTCGGCTTTGAAATCACATGGGCTATAGGGGACGAAAGCAACGCAACGGAAACTTGCATTTTCTATGACGGCAAGGTTCATAAATTTGGTGCAGTTGATGTTGAAACCTTCCCCAAGCCCGATAAATATATGGAGCCGTGGAGGATTATTTCGGAGGACGGCAGATTTAACCTGACAATGAAGCCGACCTTTGACCACCACAGCGATATGAATGTTGGCGTTGCCCGTATGCACTCTCATCAGGTGCACGGGCTTTGGAGCGGCGATGTTACCCTTGATGACGGCACAAAGCTTGAAATCAAAGATATGTATGCTTTTTGCGAATATGTAGAAAATAAATGGTAATTATCCATGGAAAAGGAAAAGAATTACAAACGAAGCCTTCCTTTGACTCTGCTTTCAACCCTTGTTTCCATTCTCTTTGTTGGCGTGATGCTCGGAGCTTTTAAGTATTTCTATCCCGGCTCGGAAATTGAAATAATGTCTGTAATGCTTGGAATTGTGGGTGGTTTGCTTGCTGTCAGCGCCTTTACGGATAGCCGCCAGCAGCTCACAGTAAAGCAGGATAGCCTTAATTTCAAAAACTTTAAGCTGAAAAATGTCCGATCTTTTGCTTTCGGCGGCTCGGTCAGCTCAGAGAAAAGCGAGGCGACAAAAAGCAATTTCGATTTGCCTTACGGTAAAATAGAGCGCCTTGAAGCAGGCAGAGATGTTTTGTTTTGGCGGCAGAATTTGCACATGACCGTTGAGGATATTGCAACACCCGTAGTTATCTCCTCCGCAATGAAAAATCACAAGCGGCTGTATAGAGATATAGTTGAGCAAACCCAAATTGTTCGCCCCGGTGTGTTCGTGGATAAAAAGCTGGAGAAATACTTGGGATTGTAAATAATTTTTATCTGCTATTTCTAAATCTGAAGGATGGTTAATTATGAAACAAATTAATAAACAGCTTTCTCTTTTGTTGGCAATGATGATTATTATGCTTGCTTTTACAGGCTGCGGAGAAAACGGCAAAGAGATTATGAAAGATACATACGCCCAATATGAAAATTTAGCCGAAGCTTGCACCGTAACCGATATGGAGGGAGAAATTCTCAGCAGCTTTAAGCTCAAGGGTAAGGCTGAGAAAAACTACTATGTTACCGTGGACTTAGGTCAGACAAAAGCCTTTAACACGGTTGTGCTCAAAGAAAGCGGGAAAAATGTTACCCTCTACGAGATTTACGGCAGTAATGATGCAGAAAAAGACTATGAATTTCTCTATCAAAGCGACTGTATTGAGGGCGGACATACCTGCTTCTTAGGTGATGTGAATTACAGATATTTAAGAATCTTCGTTAACCAAGCTTCGGATAGCTTCAAGCTTTATGACATAGGCGTATATAACATTAAAAGCGAAGAAGCTAAGGATTTAAGGGTAACTTCCTATGTTGTTATGCGTGATGTTGCAGAGGATAACGATTTTTCAATGCTTGACGGCATAACGGATATAATTCTTTTCGGCGAAGCTAAATACGATAAATTCGGCAATATCCATTTCGTTGACGGAAACGAGCAGGAAATAGATGAAAAAGATTATGCCGACAAGGTTGATATTTTACGCAGAGCAATAGGCGATAGAGATATCAATATTTTGTGTGATATCGCAATGCCGTACGGAAACAATAATGCGGATATTATCTCAATGTTCAGCCCCGAATATGTTGACAACACCGTTTCAAGCATAAAAGAGTTTATCTACAAATATGATTTTGACGGCTATGATTTAGACTATGAATTTCCCAACAGCAAAAACGAGTGGAAACAGCTCAACACATTTCTGCGAAAGTTAGATGCCGCAATGCCCGATAAACTTATTTCTCTTGCTATTGCGCCTTGGGACTTGCAGTTCGATGATGATGTTATAGAAATTATTGACCGTGCCGAGGTTATGCTTTACGATATGTTTACGGCGCATGGCTATCATTCAATTTTCCCCGTAACCGTTAACGGCATAAACAAAATGCTCAAGGGCGGATTTGAAGCGAAGAGACTTGATTTGGGTGTGCCTTTTTATTCACGACCCACAAATAGGCTTGCCTATTGGGGCGATTACAAAATGTACGAGGATAAAGTGGATAAGTACACCAATCTTATTTATTTCAATGATTTTGACGCACAGGGCAGTCCTATGACAGCTCCGCAGTATATTAACTCAGTGCAAATGATTTCAGACAAAACAGCCTTTGCCGTTGATTGCGGCTTAGGCGGAATAATGGTTTGGCACATGAGCTGCGATTTGCCGTATTCAAACGAATTATCGCTGTTTAAAGCTATTAACGATACCAAAGCGGCAAAGCAGGGATAATATAAATTGATTGGTATGCGTAAATTAAAGCTTCGTTAATTGGAAATATGTTGAGATATCCGCAGATTACTCTTTTCTGAACAAATCAACTTTATTGAGGCATTAAAAATCCCTGCATAGTTTTGGCTATGCAGGGATTTTTTCTACAGACTAAGGTAAATCTGTTTGGTTATATTTGATACCATTTAATCTCGTTAGCTTCTAAGCGGAGGTTGAAGCTTGAGCCGTCGCCGAGATATACGGTTGTATCTTGCGGCTCATAGGTGTTATTGACAACGCAGTATTTTCCGTTTTTAACATAAGCGTGAACTTCAACGTTATAGTTTGTTGAGTACCAACGGTTTAGCTCATCCTCTGCCGAAGCACTCCAAAGAATTGCACGGTGAAGCACACGGCTGTTTTTGAATGAGTAGGGGAGACCGCTGATATAAACGCCTCTGCCTTTGCCGAATCCTTTAACGGCCATTTGAACCTCTTCTGCGTGTCTTACCATAAACGGAAGCTCGGTTGCGTTCTGAATGAGAACCGTTGTGCCCTCAAGAGCAACAATGTTTTTCTTGCCCTCGCCGAAATCTACCTCACCGTCTGCATCGGCAAGAATGAAATGGTCTCTGTGTTCCTGTGTGTTATATCGGCGAGTGTTGAGGGTCAAGCCGTTTTCTCTCTCAACGCCTAAAATATCGTCAAGCTGAAAGAATTTTCCCTGCCATTGATGAGCCGCAGGCTCTCCTATGCCGATAAATCCGCCGCCGTAATAGACGAATTTTTTAATTGCGGTAATAATCTCTTCATCTTTCCAATATTCGCCGCCTGATTGTGCGGTGTCGGCGTCGCCTGCATTGATGATGACATCGAAGCTTTCAAGAATACTGCTGTCCTTTTTAATATCGTCAAAGCTGATAAATTTCACATCAAAAGGTGCGCCGCTTAAAGCCTCAATAACGCCAAAATATGAATAGTTCTGTCGGTAGTAAAGCGCATGATGCACCATGTGGTTGCCCCAACCGCGCATTTTGCCCCAGCAGTTCAAAACTGCCACTCTTTTAACACAATAAGGCGTTACACCGCAAATGTTATCGTAAAGAGTTCTGAATTCATCGCATACATCCTTAATATAGTCCACAAATTCCGGGAATTTAAGGGCAAGCTTAAGATATCCGCCGTAGCCGATACGGGAAATGGGGCTTCTGAGAATAGCTCTTCTTGCAGTTATCCAGTTGGTTTTTGCCTCTGCAACAGGGTCACCGCCCTCGCAGAAAACATCGGGGAAGAAATAGGGCAAAAATCTGCCCTCGGTATATTTCACACCCTTGATATCGCTGAAAAGCCTGAGGGTTGCGCCGTTGCCTACGCTGCCTACAACCGCATCAAGACCTATTGTTTCAAATTCTTCCATAAAGGGCTCCATACCGATCCAATGGTCGCCCATAAACATCATTGCTTCTTTGCCGTATTCGTGAACGATATCAACCATTTCTTTGGCAAGCTTTGCAACTTCTCGCCTTTGGAATGCTTGGAAATCCTTAAACTCTTTTGAGGGCACACGGTAGCTGTTGTTCATATAGCCCTGGTCAATGATGAATTCAGGACGGAAGGCGTAACCGACTTCTTTTTCAAACTGCTCCAATATATACGGGCTTACGGAAGCGGTATAGCCGTACCAATCAACAAATTTTTCCCTTGCTAATTCGTCAAAAACAAGAGTGAACTGGTGAAAAAATGTTGTAAATCTTACAACATCCACATATTCGTGTGTTTCAAGAAATTTGCGCAGCCTTTTCATTGAGTGTGCTTTTGTTTTTGGCTGCCGGACATCAAAGGTAATCTGAGGCTCAACATCCCAACCGTTTACAACGGCATTGTACATATGTACCGGGTCCCACATAATATAAGCCAAAAAGCTTACGGTGTATTCGTGGAAAGGCGTTGCAGTGATAGTGATGTTTCCTGTTTCTTCGCTGTAGACCCACTTGTTTGTGGGAACAGGCTCGCCTGTTGTGCGGTCCATAACCTCCCACCATTTTGTAATATCATCGCAGCTGTTGACCTTTAGCATATCGGGGTAGAGATGATCCATAAGATGAATAGTGAGCTTATCCTCGGTTGCCGTGTGGAAAGGAGTCATAATATACATTTGCTGAACTTCGTCGGGATTTGCCTTTGCCCATTCGTTATCCTTGCGGGTTGTGTAATAGGTTGCATAAACCTTTCCGCCGGCGTCCTTCAATTCTTGCGGAAACTCAGTGCCGTCGCAGTCTCGGATAGCGTCTGCGCCCCAAAAATCCATAATTTCAAGGGTTTCTTTTATAACATCCATATCTGTAGGAATTGTAACTCTGCCTTTTGCCTTAGCCATAAAATAACCTCTCTTTTATTATTTGATAAATATAATCTCGTTGTCTTTAAGCGTCATTTTGCCGCTGCGCATTTTTCTGCGCCTGAAAGGCACGCCTTTACGCACAAAGAAACGGTTGTTTGCGATGAGGGCATCGGGATTGCCTACGGCGCTGACTGTGCCGCCTAAGTCGTCGAAGCTCACATTGTGGGAAAAAGTGTTGTGTATTGCCTCTCCTAAGCAAAACATGATGCATCCGCCCTCGTTAAGGCGGGAATAGTTGAATTCATAAACCGTTCCATCGCCTGAATCTGCGTCATAAGCCATTCCGTCCTGATTGAGCTTAGTGTCAACTGCTTCGTTATAGCGGAAAAGTGCGTTTTTGCATTTCCAAGGCCATATTGCCGCCGCAACCTTGCCCATTCGCTTGCCGGGATAGCGGTAAATGCGGTCGTTCATTTCCGTGGCACTGCTGTCCGAAATGTTGTGTTCTACCAAAGGCTCTAAGGCATACATGGGAGTAATGGAGTCGCCGCCTGCAAATTTAACATAGTTGCCGCAAATTGAAATGTTTTCGTGACCGTATTTTTTGAAAGTTTCTTTTTTAAGCTCTTTTGCTGCAAATTCATTGTGCTTGTATGTGTAGCCTACGGCAATTCCCCAGCGGCTGACTTTTTTGACATAACAGTTTTTAACTGTTACTCCTTCATATCTTGCAACGCCTGTTTTGCTTTCGTCTTCAGGCTTAAAGCAGGTCATGTATATTCCGCCGTTATTCATATGCTTGTTGTAAACATTGCCGTTGACATCGTGAATATAAAGGCTGTCAAGAGTAATGCTGTGAAGCGTGCCTCTGTTTTGCGCCGCAACGGCTACTCCCGTTCTGTCGATTTTGTCGGGCGCAGAGTATGCTTCGGGAGATTTTTCGCAGTCTTTGTTTGTGATTTCAATATCCTTGAGAATAATATTCTCGCAGTCATAGAGCAAAACCGCCGAGGAAACCTCGCCCTTGAATACATGGTTGGAGTTGTCAAGCTCAATGCCGTAATCCTGATACCAGATGCCTGTGCCCTCTGCCGCAATAAGGGGCATTTTGTCACTATCGCCGTAAGAACCGATCTCAATAGGCTCGCCCTTTATATCTCCGCAGTTTTTTAGGTGCAAATATTCGCCGCTGAATACCGACCCTTTTTTAAGGAGAATTTTGTCTCCCGGTTTTATTTCAGTTTCGCTGATTTTGCCGAGAGTAAGAAAAGGAGAGTTTTGGCTCAGACCGTCATTTTTGTCGTTTCCGTTAAGAGAGCTGACATAATATGTTGTTGATTTCATTCTCAAACTGCTCCTCTCTTATCTTCTTTTCAATAATCATAGCTACTTCTTTATAGCGGAATTTATCGCCGCTGTATCTTGTGAAAAGGTCTTGGTTGTTTTTGTAAAAAGCCTTCTTTTCCTTTCGGGATAGGGGAGTGTAAATGTAATTTTTCTTGATTTCTTCCTTTTCGCTTGCAAAATCAAGCTTTATGCGTGTAAGCTCATAATCAAGGTAAACAGATAAGGAAAATTCAACTAAGCCGTATACCGCTTCGCCTTTTTCTATTGCGGCCTTCCGTTTTTCATTTTCTGCTTTGCACCTTATTTCGACAGCCTCTAAACTGCTGTCCTCAATAAGACCCAGCCTTTTGGCAAATTCAAGGCAGGCAAGGGCATATTTTTTCTCTGCTTCGTTGGAAAAACAAAAACTGTTCATAGCTGCCTCCCGAAAAAATGTTTTTATGTGAATATAATACCTTTTTCAGCGAGTGATTGCAAGCGGTGGAGAGATTTTTATAATACTTTAAATTTTGTGTTACATGTGATACAATCAGGAACATGTTGTGAGAAGTTTTTCAACAAAAACAGGCTCATATTACCATTTTTATCAAAAAGACGAAGTGATAAGCAATGAAAAATTAACCCTAAACTCTTTATTACATTAGCGCTTATTTTAATTGCAGCAAAAGCCTTTAATGACGCAATGGATAGCTGGCTGCCTGATGGAAATCGAACAACCCCTCAGGATTCTGAGCTGTATTATAAATATTATATTTTATATAATCGTACCTGATTTTATTGTATTTTCAGTACAGGGGACAGGCGCCAAGATAAAGCCAATGCCAGTCCGAGCTTAATTAGGTCAGGAATGATAAACGGTATTACGCACCAACCAAGAACCATTGCAAGTCTCACGGCTCCATTTGCCTGAGCGTAGACAATCATAAACCACACGGTTCCAAAGGAGTAACACACAGCTAAGCCAATAACCATTGAGAGGATTTCTACCCATAGCTTTTTTCCCAAGAAATGAACGATCAGCCGGTAGACCAGCCCCATAAGAATAAAACCAATGATATATCCGCCTGTGCTTCCAAGGAGAATACCGATTCCGGAAGTAAACTGCGCAAATACCGGGATACCAACCGCTCCAAGCAATACATATACGATAATAGCTGCTGTTCCACGCTTGCCACCCAAAGCTGACAACACGAAAAACACAGCGAATGTTTGCATTGTAAACGGTACAGTAGTCGGTATGCTTATCCATGAGCATATAGCAATCAGAACTGCCCCTAATGCGATGTAAACCAAGTCAATCGTCCTAAAATTTTTCTTTATTTTTTTTGTGTTATTCATAGCAAATCTCCGTATTCCTGCAAAGCTCAAACCATTGGCAGCAGGCGCAAATGTTATTAAATTCCTCCGTTTTAAAAATCCTCTCCCGTGCTTTGCCCGCAGCCTTTGTCCACGGAATCTTTTCTCCGTAAGCAATGCCGCAGATACTGAGAACGGCACTGTCCGTTAAATCCGCTTTTTCAAGTGAAGCGCAAACACCGCTTATATTATTCGGACACATTTTGCAAAGCTCATCACACCCTTGTGCAACGGTAATTTGGGTTTTGGGATTTTCTGTAAGCTCCGATACAATGGATTCCATATGTTCTGTGAAATCTGCATTATATCCATGTCCCGTAAATTTTTGGATACAAAGCAGGTGATGCGGTCTTAAATTCATTTCCAATCTTCCTTTGATTTGTAACTCAGAGGATACACCGTGCAATTACTTAATCGTTTCCGTGAACACCTCTATGACTTGAATTATAGCAAAAAAAGCAGCTAATTGTCAACTTATTATAATATGCAAGTTGACAATTAGCCGCACAAAATTATATATCAATTTATCTGCTTCTAAATACGAATTTCACCGGAATATAGGGTAATGATTTCACCGTTTTCATTTTTTACGATCAAATGTCCAACGGAATCAACATCTATTGCAGTCGCCTTGTATTCCGTCTGATTTTGAATTACGGTTATTTCCTTTCCCAAAATCATAAGTCTGTTTTTATACTTTTTAAAAATCTCTGTTTCGCTTGGCGAAGTCTCAAATCCTAAAATCCTGTTTATGATTTCCGCTGATAGTTTATTTCTCACGCCGGGCATCTTTTCATCAGGAAAAATGGAGGTCGCTAAAGGTTGCAAGTCACCGGGAAATTCTTCTGTGCGTATACAAACATTTATCCCAATGCCAAGAACAACCCAGTCTAAACCGCCGCTTTCAAAGTCGGTTACAGCTTCCGTTAAAATTCCGCATACTTTTTTTCCGTCAATAAAAATATCATTGACCCATTTAATTTTCGGCGTCTTTTTTGAAATGCTTTCTATCGCTTCGCAGACAGATACTGCGGCAAAAGCAGTTACAGAGGTTGGATTTTCAAATTGCAAAACTTTTGGGCGTAATACCAAACTCATATATAAGCCGCCGGCCGGCGAAAAGAAACTGCGGGAATATCTGCCTCTGCCCATTGTTTGACAGTCGGAAATAATGACTGTACCATGCTCAGCGCCAACGACAGCCAATTCTTTAGCGGTTTTGTTGGTGGATTCTAAGGATTTGTATATCTGAATTTTGTTAGCATAAGGTTGACTTTTTTCGGATAGAAACGGCTTTATCCCC
Source organism: uncultured Oscillospiraceae bacterium (assembly GCA_949297075.1). GTDB lineage: Bacteria > Bacillota > Clostridia > Oscillospirales > Acutalibacteraceae > UBA8612. Next base: position 40,222 of record CASFRX010000036.1, read on the forward strand.
GATATAGAAACTATGTCATTTTCCTCAGAAAGGCAGTATCCTTTATTCGTGACAGCGACGATGTCATAGCCGTCTTTTTTAAGCTCCTTTACGGCTTTCCACACAGCGTTTCTTGAAATATTCAATAATCCGGCAAGGCGTTCACCCGATATGCTTTCGCCTCTATGTTGTTCAAGCAACTCTAATATGCGATTTTTTGTGCTCATTTTGTTTTCACCATCCTTACTGCTTACAGTATAACATATTTTGCACTAATTGTCACCATGGGAGTATGTTGTGGTTCACATATCCGGCGGGCTGAATTGTTTTGATTTCTTGACAACTGACTGACAGTAGGTTAACAGGACTGTCAACAGTGATTGTGCAATACATTTTTAGATATAACTATACCCTTTCGGGTATAATTGAGCCTCGTCGCATACTTTTATACCATAGCGGGTATAATAATTTTATAAATCTATTGACATTATACCCTATAGGGTGTAGTATATACCTATGAATACAATTGCTGAATTTATCAAACAAAAAAGAAAAGAAGCAGGACTGACACAGGAAGAGTTCGCAATCCGTTCGGGTCTGGGCTTAAGGTTTATCCGCGAGCTTGAACAGGGCAAGGAAACGGTGCGTATGGACAAGGTTAATCAGGCTCTTTCAATGTTTGGCATGAAGGCAGTTCCCGGAAGGAAGGATGACTGATGGAAGCATACAGAACAGCGTATGTATATGTACGGGAAACCTTTGCAGGAACACTGAAAGAAACAGATTACGGATATTCATTTATATATGACAGTGAATATCTTGAAAGCGAAAACTCTTCTACGGTGAGTCTTACTTTGCCCAAGCAGAATGAAGAATATAAATCCAAAACTCTGTTTGCGTTTTTTGACGGACTTATTCCCGAAGGTTGGTTACTTGACATTGTCAGTCACAACTGGAAGATTGACCGCAAGGACAGATTCGGTCTGCTTCTCGTTGCGTGTAAAGATCCTATAGGAAACGTCAGCATCAAGGGGGTTAAGGAATGAACTGTCTGTGTTGCGGTAAACCGCTGACGACTGAAGGCAACCCGTATCAGTGGCATCAGAGTTGCATAAAAAGCTTCTTCGGCACAAGCAAATTTCCCGATATTGACGTGTCGGAAGAAATCCTCAACCAGCTTGCCATCGACAGCACAAGCAAGGGTTATACAGTACCCGGTGTGCAGAAAAAGCTGTCACTGCACCTGACAAAGGACAATGAGCCGAGACTGACACTTGTGAATTATCCCACGGGTTATATCCTCAAGCCCCAGACCAAGGAATACCCCGCTTTGCCCGAAATGGAATACCTTGTTATGCAGATGGCAACCCTGAGCGGGATAAAAACCGTACCGTTTGCACTGATGCGTCTGTACTCGCAAGACAATGCGTTTGCATATATCACAAAGCGCATTGACAGAGAAAACGGACAGATACTTGCAATGGAGGATTTTTGTCAGCTTGACGGCAGATTGACCGAAGACAAGTACAGAGGCTCTTATGAGCGTTGCGGAAAGATTGTTTCAAAGTATTCCGTTACTTCAGGTCTTGATCTTGCAGAGCTTTATATCAGGATAGTTTTCTCTTTTGTAGTCGGCAACTCGGATATGCATCTGAAGAATTTCTCACTCATCGAAACATCACAGGGCAGCGAAGAATATGCTCTGTCTGCTGCATACGATATGCTTTCGACCAATGTAATTATTCCGGAAGACAAGGAGCAGCTTGCACTTACTGCAAACGGCAAAAAGCAGAATCTGCGCAGAAAAGATTTCCTCGTACTCGCTGAAACTATCGGTATTCCGCCCAAGTCTGCAGAGAAGATGATTGATAAAATCATAAAACTCAAAGACAGATATGTTCAGCTGTGCAAAACTTCATATCTTCCCAACGATATGAAAGGCGCACTTGAAGAGCTGATAGCACAGCGCATCGAAGCTTTGATGAAATAAAAATCAAGCATTTGTGCACACGATATTCGATTTAAGATACAAAAAATCCTGCCCGGAAAACGAGCAGGGTTTTGTTGTTTTAATATCTGCTTTTCGTGGTTTTTTGAAAAACTGTGGTAAAACTATGGTAAAATCGCCTTTTTCAGTTTGAGAAAAGCCTAAAAACCGTTGATACAGAGCGGTTTTATTTATCGAGGCTCTTCATTGTTGGGAATAGGAGAACATCGCGGATAGCGGAGGAATCTGTGAGGAGCATGCACATTCTGTCTATGCCGAAGCCGATACCGCCTGTGGGAGGCATACCGTATTCGAGAGCTGTGAGGAAGTCCTCATCGGTTGTGTTGGCTTCTTCGTCGCCCTGTGCAAGGAGTGCTTCCTGAGCCTTAAAGCGTTCGCGCTGGTCAACGGGGTCGTTAAGCTCGGAATAAGCGTTTGCCATTTCCCAACCGTTCATGAAAAACTCGAAGCGCTCAACATAATCGGGATTGCCGGGCTTTTTCTTTGTCAAGGGAGAAATCTCAATGGGATGATCCGTAACAAAGGTAGGCTGAATGAGATGTTCTTCTGCAAATTCTTCAAAGAAGAGAGCAAGGATATCGCCCTTCTTGTGGTGCTTTTCGTATTCCACATGGTGCTTGTCTGCAAGTGCCTGAGCCTGCTCAAGAGTTTCAACCTCATTCCAGTCAACTCCTGCATATCTCTTAACAGCGTCAACCATTGTGATGCGCTCGAAAGGCTTGCCCAAATCCATTTCAACGCCGTTGTAGGTGATTGTGGTTGTGCCGAGAACCTCCTGAGCTACATAGCGGTAGAGGTTTTCTGTCAAATCCATCATACCGTTGTAGTCGGTGTATGCCTGATAGAGCTCCATGAGAGTAAATTCGGGGTTATGTCTTGTGTCGCAACCCTCGTTGCGGAAAACACGGCCGATTTCATATACTCGCTCCATGCCGCCGACGATAAGGCGCTTGAGGTAAAGCTCAAGGGAAATGCGGAGCTTGAAATCCTCGTCAAGAGCGTTGTGGTGAGTTATGAAAGGCCTTGCAGCGGCGCCGCCTGCGTTGCTTACAAGTATGGGGGTTTCAACCTCAATAAATTTTTCTCCGTCAAGATACTTGCGGATTGCTTTGAGAATAGCACTGCGCTTATAGAATGTATCCTTAACATCAGGATTCATAATGAGGTCGAGATAACGCTGACGGTAGCGTGTGTCAGTATCTGTCAGACCGTGGAATTTTTCTGCCAAGGGGAGAAGTGACTTTGAAAGGAGCTTGATTGCTTTTGCGTGGACGGAGATTTCGCCTCTGCGTGTGCGGAATACAAAGCCCTTAACTTCGATGATATCGCCGATATCCCAAGTTTTAAACTCAGCAAAGCTTTCTTCGCCGATATCATTAATGCGGACATAAACCTGCATTCTGCCTGAACGGTCACGGATATCAATGAAATTTGCCTTGCCCATATCTCGCCAAGTCATAATACGGCCGCAAATTGAAACATCGGAATTTTCGAGCTCTTCAAACCTGTCAGCAATTTCTGCTGCGGTGATGCTCTGCTCGCCGAGTGTTATTTCAAAGGGGTCTTTGCCTGCTGCCTGCATTTCCTGCAGCTTTGCAAGGCGGATGGCACGCTGTTCGTTTTCGCTTTTAGCTTCGTCAACCTCGGAGGAGGTTACATTGATATTTTCTTCTGCCATTGCTTTATTTTCCTTTATTTTACTTAATGATTTTTACAATTTGGTAGCTGAACTGACCGCCGGGTGCGTCAATGCTGACGGTATCGCCCGCCGCCTTGCCCATGAGAGCTTTGCCGGCAGGGGATTCAGCGGAAATATAGTTTGCATCGACTGAGGATTCGTTTTCGCCGAGGATAACATAATCGTCCTCGTCACCATCCTCAAGGTCTTTGAGAGTGATAACGGAGCCGACATGAACAAGGCCTGCCTTAGCTGCGCTAATGATGATGGCGTCCTTGAGGATTCCCTCAAGCTCTGTGATTCGGGCTTCAAGACGACCTTGGTCGTTCATAGCCTCGTCGTATTCAGCGTTTTCGGAAAGGTCGCCGTGGGAGCGAGCCTCTTTGATGTTTTCGGCAGCTTCTTTACGGCCGACAGTTTTAAGGTGTTCAAGTTCTTCTGCGAGTTTGTCATAACCCTCTCTGGTAAGTTCCTGTGCCATTTATATCTCATCCTTTCTGGTTTTGAAACATAGTTGCTATTTATTATAATATATTAGCAAAATATTGTCAAGCATTACGGCTCATTGAGGAATGAAAATTACGGTTAATTATAAAGTGAAAATATCCAAAAATTTTTTCAAAAAAAGCTTGACATAGGAAAAATCCTTTGCTATAATGTCAATTGTTCGAGCGAGAGTGGCGGAATCGGCAGACGCGCACGTTTGAGGGGCGTGTGGTAATCCCGTACGGGTTCAAGTCCCGTCTCTCGCACCATATTGAGTATTCATAAGGGATTTGACCTGTGAATACTCAATTTTTTTGCTTAAAATAGAGTTTTGTTATAGTTTGATAAATTTTTATGTATCGTCGCATTCCTTTCGGAGTGCGACTTTTTTGTTATGCTGACTTTTCTGTAGGTTTTGAGATATAACCTATTGCTACTCCCTGACGGGTATCTGCTGTGAAACAAGGTTTATCTGATTCAGGTATTTCAAGATAGCCTTGCTTCTGAAGAACTCTGCCAGTTTTCTGAAATCATCTGCCTGCTGGGGCAGATACTGCTTCTCGCAGCCACGGGCCAGATTGGAGCAGATGATGCTCATTTCCATGGGAGAGAGTTCCTTGTCCACATGGGGCTTTTCAAGGACCTCCTGTGACGCTGTTTTTTCTTCTTTGGGTTTGAAAGCGTCTTTGCCTGCTTTACAGACAGGACACTTCCAATCGGCAGATAGGTCTTCCCACTTGCCACCGACAGCTTCATCGTGAATATATCCACAAATGCTGCAAACATATTGTTTCATAGGTTTTACTATTTCCTCTATATATATTTTATCAAATCACGACACATATTCCGTGACTTAATTACCTATTTCAGATGGCCGCAGCCGTGGGAACCGCAAGAGTGACCTTCCCCATGGTGGTCGTGATGATCACACCGGACATTGGGGTTGAAGTCCAGCTCGCCTGCTGCCAGTGCTTCTGCTGCTGCATCAGCATTGCCGGAAACACCACCATAAAGCCGGATACCCACATCGCTCAGTGCCATCTGGGCACCGCCGCCAATACCGCCGCAGATCAGGGTATCCACCTTCAGTGCACTCAGGACGCCTGCCAGTGCACCATGTCCGCTGCCGCCGGCATCCACAACCTCAGACGAAATGATTCTTCCATCTTCCACATCGTAGATTTTAAACTGTTTGGTGTGACCGAAGTGCTGAAAAATGTCTCCGTTTTCATAAGTGACTGCAATTCTCATAATATTATCTCCTTTCGGTTTTTCGTGCATCGGATGGATTTTTTGCTGATAGCAATTTCTGCACCCGTAGGCTGCGCTGTTTCCGCTGCAGAGTGTAAAATCCCCTCCCTCGATTCGCAGAGGAAGTCCCTCAACCAGCGCATCGGCCAGTTTTTTGCGGGCAGCTGCATAAATCTGCTGAACCGTTGTTCTGGCGATACACATATATTCTCCGCATTGCTCCTGAGAAAAACCTTCACGGTCAATCAGACGAATGGATTCATACTCATCCACACTCAGGACAATGGGAGTCAGTTCCTCGCCGCCACGAACCGGGACAAAACCATCATTATCCGGCAAACAACAAACTTTTCTGCATTTTTTAGGTCTTGGCACAGATTCACCTCCATATTATTTGCGGCATATGCCATTTATACGACCATTCTACATCTCCTTTTCCTATATGTCAACGGAATTATTGACATATGCTATAAATTATTTTATACTATGTGTATTCAAGGAGGTGTACCCATGGATTTTTCATCCTATTTTCCAATTTGGAACAAACTGACACCGACCCAGCAGCAGATTTTGGAGCAAAATGCAGTTTTACGAAAAGTGGACAAAGGGACTGTGATTCACAACGGAACTGTGGAGTGTACCGGTCTTCTGCTGGTAAGAAGCGGACAGCTTCGTGCCTATATTCTTTCCGATGAAGGACGGGAGATTAGCCTTTATCGTTTGTTTGATCGGGATATTTGCCTGTTTTCCGCCTCCTGTATGATGAACAGCATTCAGTTTGAGATCACTGTTGAGGCGCAGAAGGATACCACGATGTGGGTTATTTCTGCTGACACTTATCAGCGCATTATGAAAGAGTCTGCTGTGGTAGCTAATTTTACCAACGAAATTATGGCTACCCGTTTTTCTGAGGTTATGTGGCTCATGGAGCAGATCATGTGGAAAAGCTTTGATAAAAGGCTGGCAGAATTTCTGTTGGAGGAATGCAGCTTAGAGGAAACAAACATCCTCAAGATTACCCATGAAACCATTGCGAGCCACATGGGCACCGCCCGTGAGGTAGTTACCCGAATGCTTCGCTATTTCCAGAACGAGGGTATGGTGAAGCTGGCGCGGGGCACCGTGGAGATTTGTGAAGAAAGGAGATTGCAGGAACTTTCTGATACATAGAAGATCTGTATCGTTGATTATGAAAATCGTATTGCTTACTGCCCTCGGCGTGGGGGGTGCGACCATTTTTGGAAGTCTCATTGGCTTTGTCTTTCGGAATATCTCCCACAAATTCTCCGACATAGTGCTATCCTTTGCGGCAGGTGTTATGCTGTCTGCGGCTGTACTGGGACTGATTCTGCCATCTCTCAATTATGGCGGAACCCATGGGATCCTCGTTTCCATCATCGGGATCTTTACTGGGGCGGTGTGCCTGAATCTCATTGATAAGCTGGTTCCCCACCTGCATAGGCTGGTGGGAACCGATACGGAAACACACCGCAGCACCAACCTTGACAAGGTATTGCTGTTTGTCACAGCCATCGCGATCCATAACCTGCCGGAGGGGATTGCCGCCGGTGTCAGCTTTGGAAGTGAAGACACGGCGCAGGCGATCATCATCGCCTGCGGTATCGCCCTGCAGAACATCCCCGAAGGCATGGTGATCATTGCGCCCATGCTGGCAGCAGGCGTATCCCCGGTAAAAACCTTTGTTTGCGCCATGGTTACCGGGCTGATCGAAGTCGTCGGTACGCTTCTGGGATATTGGGCCGTAAGCATTGCTTCGGCCATTCTCCCCTTTGCTCTGGCCTTTGCGGGAGGAACCATGCTCTATGTCATCAGCGATGAAATGATTCCCGAAACCCATGCCCACGGCAGCGAGACCGGAGCAACCTATGCGCTCCTGGCCGGATTCTGTGTGATGCTGGTCAGTGATTTCTTTTTGGGGTAAAGTGTGATTCAGATGTTTGAAATGTTTGCTGCAGTCAGAGGATGAAAATCCGCCGCATCTCTACCAAAATTGTTGGAGAGATGCGGCGGATGTTTATTTGTCCATGCCGCAGGCCGTAGCCGATTCAATGAGACAGCGATCATTGGTCACAGCATCATAGAACCGGAAGCCGCCGGAGAAGTTATAGCAGTCAAAGCCGTTTCCGGCCAGGATACGACAGGCAATGTAGCTGCGCAGACCGCTCTGACAGATGACATAGACTCTCTTACGCTTGTCCAGCTCACCCAGCCGCTCCCGCAGCTCGTCCACCGGGATGTTAAAGAAGCCGTCAATGTGTCCGTGTGCGAATTCTTCCACAGTGCGGGTGTCCAAGAGAGTTACGCTTCCGTCACGAGGAAGACGATCTGCATCTTCCAGATGCCATTGTTTCAGAACACCGTTTGCGATATTCTCAACCATAAAGCCAGCCATATTTACCGGGTCTTTCGCAGAGGAATAAGGCGGTGCGTAGGCCAGATCCAGATCCTTCAGTTCTGTAGCTTTCATGCCTGCCCGGATAGCGGTGGCCAGCACATCAATGCGCTTATCCACACCTTCATAGCCTACGATCTGCGCACCCAGTAGGCGATAAGTCGCCTTTTCAAAGACCACCTTCATTGTCATGACTTTCCCGCCGGGGTAGTAACCTGCATGGCTCATGGGCGACAGGATAACCGTATCAACATCCAGCCCTGTTTTTCTGGCGTTGGTCTCATTTACGCCGGTAGTAGCGGCAGTCATGTCAAAGACCTTGATGACACTGCTGCCTTGAGAGCCGGTATAATGAGTGTCTGCGCCACAGATGTTGTCCGCAGCGATTCGTCCCTGTTTATTGGCAGGGCCAGCCAAAGAGATCAGAGCATCCTGCCCGGTGACGAAGTGCTTCACCTGCACCGCATCGCCCACGGCATAGATGTCGGAAACGGAGGTTTCCATTCGGTCATTGACCACAATACTTCCTTTAATGCCCAGTTCCAACCCGGCATCCTTTGCAAGGGTGGTTTCGGGAGAAACACCAATGGCCAGGATTACCATATCCGCATGGAGAGGCTGTTCGTTTTTCAGCAGCACATCCACGCCGCCGTCCCTTTCCTCAAACCCTTCTACGGTATGACCAAGTGCCAGCTTTACACCGTGCTTGCGCATTTCATTATGGATGAAAGAAGCCATATCGGCATCAAAGGGATTCATAAGCTGTTTTGGACGCTGGACAATGGTGACATCCATCCCCAGCTCTCGCAGATTTTCTGCCAGCTCCAATCCAATGAAGCCACCACCTGCCAGTACAGCGGATTTGGGATGGTTTGCATTGATATAATCCTTGATGCAGAAGGTATCTTCAACAGTGCGCAGGGTAAACAGCTTATCAAGACCTACACCGGGAAGCCGGGGCTGGGTAGGCTTGGCTCCGGGAGAGAGAATCAGCTTGTCATAGCTCTCCTCGAACTCCTCACCGGTTTCCAGATTTTTCACGGTAACTTCTTTTTTTTCGGGATGGATAGCCGTGACCTCATGGCGCACCTTCATGTTTACATGGAACCGGGAGAAGAAGCTTTCCGGGGTCTGGAGGGTCAGATCCGACCGATCGGTAATCACATCACCGATATAGTATGGCAGACCACAGTTGGCATAGGAGATATACCCCGACCGCTCAAAAACTACGATTTCTGCCTGCTCATTCAGTCTGCGAATACGAGCGGCAGCGGTAGCACCGCCTGCCACACCGCCTACAATGACAACTTTCATATTATCTTTCTACCTTTCCTGCATAAGCGGAAATTCCGCCGATGTTTTTCACATTGGAATAACCCATCTGCTGCAAAACAGCAGCTGCCTGACGGCTTCTTGCGCCACTGAGACAGTGTACAAAGATAGGGGTAGCTTTATTGTCGATCATGTCAGCCACTTTGCTAATGGACTGCAAAGGAACATTTTTACTGCCGGGGATATGCCCCTGCCGATATTCGTCGGGGGTGCGAACATCCAGCAGGACTGCGCCATCCGTAGTGCTATATTCTTTGACACCCTGATTGATATCAGGGCCTTTCATAAAATCGAAGAATCCCATCTTTGCACCTCCTTACAGCATGGCGAGAATCTGAGCCTTAGGTCTGGCACCGGTGACTTGATTGACAATCTTTCCGTTCTTCATAACCACCAGAGTGGGTATGCTCATCACACCGAACTGCATAGCCAGTTCCTGTTCCTCATCCACATTAATTTTAACAACCTTGATATCGGAGCGCTCCTTGGCAATCTCCTCTACCAGAGGAACTACCATGCGGCAAGGACCACACCAGGGAGCCCAGAAATCCATCAGGACGGGCTTGTCCGAGTTCAAAACCTCTTGATTGAAATTGTTTTTATTAACACTGATAGCAGACATATTTAAGTCCTCCTGTTTTTTTATGGCTTTATTATATCCGGTAGTTGTTCCTTGTTCTGTGATTTTATCACTTATCGCCGGTGACTGTTTCACCGAGCCAACTATCAATTCCGCCGATCTCAATGATATTGGTGTAGCCCAGTTTCACCAGTTTTTCAGATGCCTGCTTACTCCGATTACCGCTGCGGCAGTATACCAGAATCAGCTGATCTTTATCCGGCAGTTCAGAGATATCCTCTGTGCCAATGGATTCGTTGGCAATATTGATAGCACCGGGAATATGCTTTTCGCTATATTCCTGAGCAGTACGAACATCGAGGATGATGTATCCGGTTTCCTCCTCCATCAACGTAATAGCTTCCTCCATAGCAATCTGTCGATAGGTTTTTTCAGCGGATTGCGTTGCACAACCGGAGAGAAGCAGTAAAGTCATTAAAATGTGAAAACTTCTTGAAAATCCTAAAGCAATGAATTTATTAAGAGCTCTTGTAGGTAATAATTGTTTTTTATAATAACCATGCTACAATTAGATAGCATTAAGTATGGTTTGTTTTGTTATAATTTATTACTACAGTACCATATTGAGAGCCTCAACATGCAATTTGCGTAGTTGAGGTTCTTTATTTTTTGCTTCTGCTTTCGCACTTCAAAACTCTTATGATATTTGCACCGAATCGTGAAATCCGAAACGGATTATATATTGGACTGTATGTGAGACATATTAGAATTATAATTTATACTATTTAGCGATCATGACCGGTTATAGGTATATGCACATAAAACTGAGCAGAGTCAAAAAAGCTCTGCTCGGTTTGTCCTTATTAGTCAGAAACACCATTGAATCCGTATATATCATGTAATTAATTAACAGAGATAACAAGCTAAGCTGCAACGAAGGCAGAAAGCATACACGAAAAGAGCATAAATATGCGCAGAAATCCTGCCAATGTTCATTTTACTATTTTGTGATTTTTTTCATTTGAAATTATCCTGCAAACAGTAATTTTTGATTAGAAATTGCGGCGGTATGAAACAAAATCTCAATTAAAAATCACGCAAATAACTCAAACTGCACCGTGTAGCAATAATTTGAATGAATTTCTATCAAATTCCAACAGGCCTTCATCACGCATTTTGCAAAGCTCATTTGACATTGCGCTTCTGTCCACCGATAGATAATCTGCAAGCTGTTGGCGGTTAAAGGAAATTATAAAAACTGAGCTGTTATTTCGTTTTGCTTCTTCGGATAAAAAAGAAATCAGCTTTTCTCGTGTAGAGCGCTTGGACATATGGCCGAGCTTTTGCACCAGCTTTCTGTTTTTTTCGGATATTGCAAAGAACATATTCTGCACTACCATAGTGTGAAAGCGGCAGGCGGAAGAACAAGCTGTAATGATTTTTTTTACATCAAAGAAAATAACGGTGCTGTCTGCCACCGCTACAACATCGTTGAGCAAAGCACTGCTTTCAGGGGCAATATAAGCCTCGCCAAACATTTCGCCAACATCAATTCGGCTTAGTATACTGCGATTTCCCCAATAATCATCCTTTTGGATATGGAGATTTCCCTCAACTAAAACAATAATATCACTTAAATGCTCGCCCTGCCTTAAAACATATTCGCCCTTTTTATAAGTTTGAGGTCTTGCGCCAAGACAAGAAAGCATAGAAATAATATCATCGTTTCCTATGCCGGCAAAAAGCTTTGTTCTTTTTAGGATGGAAACATATTTTTTCATAAAACATCACTTTCTGTTGTAAAAACAACCGTATAGTTTTATTTGTTATACTATAATTTAGCTGCAAAGTCAATGGAGACTTTGTTATCCTTACAGCAATGTAATCAATATAATTAAAACTAAAGGAGCAAATAATAGCATGATAAGAAAAATAATAAATATAAACGAAGAAAAATGTAACGGCTGCGGTGCTTGCGCTGCCGCCTGCCACGAGGGCGCAATAGAAATGATAAACGGTAAAGCGAAACTCACACGAGAAGATTATTGCGACGGCCTTGGCGACTGCCTGCCGGCATGTCCTGTAGATGCAATAACCTTTGAGGAAAGAGAAGCCCCTGCTTATGATGAAGCCGCAGTGCTTGAAGCAAAGGCGAAAAAGCACGATACCTTGCCTTGCGGTTGCCCCGGCACTCAGTCCAAAGCAATTCACAGAAGAAACTCCGATTGCAGCAGCCCTGCCGTTCAAGCAAAAAGTCAGCTTTCACAATGGCCTGTGCAGATTAAGCTTGCGCCTGTTAATGCTCCGTATTTTGACGGCGCAAACCTTTTAATTGCAGCAGATTGTACGGCTTATGCCTACGGCAATTTCCACAACGATTTTATCAAAAACAAGATTACTCTCATAGGTTGCCCGAAGCTTGACGATGTTGATTATGCAGATAAATTAACTGCAATTATTGCAAATAATAATATCAAAAGCGTAACTGTTGTGCGAATGGAAGTGCCTTGCTGCGGAGGTATTGAATATGCAGTTAAGACGGCCCTTCAAAACAGTGGAAAATTCATTCCGTGGCAGGTCGTCACAATCTCAACAGACGGAAAAATATTATCATAGGAGGATAAATCAATGGCGTTTATCAAAAATGTAAATCACGAGGAAGTATTTGCTCTGGCAAATCAAGTGGCTGTTCAGCCCGGACAGGTAGTCAGCAAAACTTTGGCGCAAAACAGCGCAGTAAGCGTAACGCTTTTTGCCTTTTCGCAGGGTGAGGAAATCGGCACACACGATTCAACAGGCGATGCAATGGTGACAGTTTTGGAGGGAACAGGACAGTTTACCGTTGATGGCAATGCGTATCTGTGCAATGCAGGTGAAGCTCTTGTTATGCCCGCTAAAAAACCACATTCGGTCTATGCGCCAAAGGATTTTAAAATGCTTTTAACAGTAGTTTTCCCGCTTGATAATAAATAAATTCCAATAGCCGTAAACTGTAATGGACTGCCCCGAAATGTAAAAATGGAAGAAAATACTGAACACAAGGAACCGTCCCCTGTGCATATGAGTAAAAAAACATCTGTCTATCAACGACACAAGAAATCCGCATCATAGCAGATTGCTATGGTGCGGATATCTCTATTTATGGTGTGTATTTTCCAACAAACTCCTCATACTCATCTTTTTCTGTTGTCCAAACGATAACAGGATATTCTTTTACACCGAGTTGTGTTAGCGCTTCAAAGCGGTGGTTACCGTCACAGATTTCAAAGTCGTGGTCAAAATAATGCACTATCAGCGGTGGCATATCATCATTTGATTGAAGTATTTTCTTTAATGATTGCACTCTTTTTTCAAACCATTCTGCATTAACTTGATATTTAATATTTTCTTCAGGACCGCAACAACGAGAAAATAAAGACAGCGGCATTGTTAATGGTCCTAAATAATATCTCTCAAACAGTTTTAACCCGTCTGAAAAAGCTTTATTGTGACCATCCGAAAGTAAAAACAGATGAACCCACTCTTCAAGTTTGCCAGCTTCGGCAAATTCTTTTGCGGACGATAAAGAACAC
>CASFRX010000037.1 GCA_949297075.1 uncultured Oscillospiraceae bacterium
ACCTCATTCGGTATCCCATCTCATCTACAAACACAAACCCGTCATACTCATAATTGTAACAGTTTCCGCAAACTTTCTTGTTAAGCTCCTGCGCTTCCTTAGAGATGTTCCCGAATTTGTGCTTGAAGAATATAAGGGCGGCACAAAATTTAGAAATGGCGACACGATTATGGCAAGAATTACTCCTTGTCTTGAGAACGGAAAAATTGCAAAAGTTTCAATTTTGAGTGATGATGAAGTTGGTTTTGGCTCAACGGAATACATTGTCTTTCGAGCTATTGATGGTGTAAGTGACGCTGATTTCTTGTACTATTTGATATGTAGCCCATTGATTCGCAATCCGGCAATGAAATCTATGGTTGGTTCATCTGGTCGTCAAAGAGTCCAAACTGATGTTGTTACCAACTTAGATATAGAACTACCGCCTATCGAAGAACAAAGGAAAATCGGTGGGCTGCTAAAGGCTATTGATGACAAGATTGAGCTTAATAATAAGATAAACAATAATTTAGAGCAGCAAGCTCAGGCTATATTCAAGGAATGGTTTATAGATAATCCTGAGAACGAAAATTGGTCTAACGGAACATTCTCTGAACTAATCCAATCTACCCTCAGCGGTGATTGGGGTAAGGAAGTACCTACCGGGAACAACACCGAAAAAGTTTATTGTGTCAGAGGTGCAGATATTCCAGAGGTTAGAGCAGGTAACAAAGGTAAAATGCCGACTCGATACATACTTCCTAAGAATTACGCTTCAAAGAAATTGACCGCTGGAGATATCGTTGTAGAGATTTCAGGAGGAAGCCCTACTCAATCTACTGGTCGTTGTACAGCAATCTCAGAGTCATTACTTAATCGTTATGATAGGCGAATTGCTCGGTTTTGATAGCCGTTCCGAAGTCAAAATTACTACCGGTGCGGTTGTAGATGCAGTATGGGAAGCTAAAATCGGCAATATGGGCAAGGCAATCTATGTATTTGAGGTGCAGTCCAAAGGCTCAATAGATAGCCTTATCCTGAACCTCAAAAAAGCGCAAAGTAACGCCGCAGTTCAGGCGGTTGTTGCTGTGGCAGACGAAGAACAGCTTGCAAAGATTATCCGTGAGAGTGCAGGAGTTATTGATGAAAAATCTCTACGCACTTGGGATTCTGAAGATGTCTTGGCTGTCTATGATTCCCTTGTCAGAGCTCATGAGTCAATTAACAAATTGGCTTTAGTACCGGAAAGCTTTTAAGGAGAAATGTATCAATGACAAATGTATTTCAATCAAATAAAACAGATATTATTTTAAATACATATGCTCTTGCAAAAGCATCTTGACTAGAAGATGATTTTGTTAGCTCCTTTGTACCAATGGTTGCACATTTGATTAATAAAAAAGGATATTCGACTATAGACGCCGACATTTTTGCTTCTGATTTTGAATCGGAGTACGGCATATTACTTCCTTCTTATCCTGCAATAAAGCTTCTTTCCATATCACAGAAAAAAGGTCTCATTACATTTGATGAAAGTACACGCTTATGGAGACCAAATTTAGTTAGCTTAAGCGATTTTGATTTAACACCAAAAAAGAATTTCTTACAAAATGGGATTGAAAAAGTAATTGCTGAACTTATAAATTATGGAAAAGATGTATTAAAAGAAAATCTCAATGAAGATGAAGCAAAAAAGCTTTTATATTCATTTATTCAAACAAACTCTGCCAAAATCCTCAATGGAGAATTTAGTGATTACAAATCTTCATTCAAAAATAGAAATCTAGTGGCCTCATTTATTTTCTTCTTGAAAGAAAGCAGAGCAGAACTATTTGAAATTGTAAAGCAAATTACGGTAATGTTTTGCGGCAAACATCGCATCATTGCGAGTGAAACGAGCAACATCATTATGCGAAGCATAACATCATATCGCCGCAGGCGATGCATCATTAAAATGTTCTGAATTTTAACAGAGTCTATGTGCCTGCGCTGTATTCCCACGAAGTAAAGAAAATATGTTTTTCTTTTTCAAGTCAATCGTTCCTCAACGGCTTTCAGCCATTCGCGGGCAATAATCATATGACCCGCTATGGTGGGATGGGTTCCGTCCCAGATAAAATATTCAATTCTTGATCTTTCTGCGTTTTCTTCAATTTTGTCATAAAGGGAAACGAAAATGCAGTTGAATTCCTCGGCAACTCTCTTTGTTATCGCCCTGATTCTTGCATTTGCCTCCTCACGGTATGCAACAGAATCCTCGGGGTCACTGCTGTCGGGTCTTTTGAAGGGACCTTCCACTCCGTCGGGATGCGGTGTAAATTTATAGGAACAGTCCGATTTATCAAGCGGAAAATAAAACGGCTCACATACTATGATTTTTATATCTCCAAGCTCATTTCTTGTTTTTTCAAGAATTGCACGGAGATTTGTTTCGTAACGCTGCGCCGTTTCCTCTGGAGTGATTCCGGTAAAATAACCGTGTCCTGCGTCGTTTGCTCCCACAAGAATGCTTAAGACGGTTGGCTTGTTATCGATAACATCCTCCTGCCATTTTTCAAGAAGCTCCTCTGATCTCTCGCCCGAATAGCCTTTGTTTATGAATTTGGGCATATTCTCCGCATTTTCAAGTGCGAGCTGCGATGCAACTATATACTGATAACCGTGACCCATAATGTGGTTGCAGTCCATGCACTTGCCTCGGTTTCCGTCAGTTATGGAGTCACCCGAAAACAGCACAACATCATTTTTGTTAAGCTTCATAAAGGAATCCTCACCTTTCTCATCTGTCAGAAGTGTATTAATGATTCGGAACACACTCCCATTATTTTAAATTATATCATTTTACATAGAAAAAATAAAGATCATTATTAGAGAGAAAAGTGTCCTTCTTTGCAACAAAAGAGTTGAAATAGCATCTGCGATACGGTGATTATTTTTCTATTTGCGTAAAAAGAAAGCGTCGTATATTGGAAATATGCTAAGATATCCGCAGATTACATTTTCTTGTACAAATCTACTTTATTGAGGCATTAAAAGGTAAATTGGAAACCTGTTGAGATATCCGCAGATTATGCTTTCTTGAACAAATCAACTATATTGAGGCAACAAAAAACCATTCTTTTTCCTTAAAACCTATGAGGCAGAAATTATCACCTGCAAGGAGAGGTCTTTTGACCAGCATACCGTCGGTGGCAAGGAGCTTGAGCTGTTCCTCTTCGCTCATTTCGGGGAGCTTAGTTTTAAGCTCCATGCTTTTATACAGCAGGCCGCTTGTATTGAAAAGGGATTTCAAAGGCTTGCCCGAAAGCTCGTGAAATCTTTTAAGCTCATCATAAGTCGGGTTTTGCTCTTTGATGTTGCGAATTTCATATTCGATTTTGTTTTCGTCCAACCATTTCTGCGCCTTTTGGCAGGTTGTGCATTTGGGGTAGCAAATAAATTTAAACATAAATCAACACTCCTGAAAAATTATTTATAAACTCTGACAGCTGCCCATAGGCGGCCTTTTTTTGTTTCACGGCGTATGCCTTCAAAAATAAATCTGCCGCTTCCTCTGACCGAAACTCTGTCGTGTTCGTTCAGCTTTGCCGCAGGATTTAGGCTGAGCACGCTGTTGACGCTGACAAGCCCTTTTTCCACAGCTTCTTTTGCAACATTCCGAGAAAAATTATAGACCGAGGCAACAACTGCATCAAGCCTTTGGGAAGCAATTATAAATTCTTCTTCATCGGGGAGAGCCGCAGTTTGAGCCGGCGGAGCATCGGTGACGGCACACTTAACTGTAGTTCGGCGAACGCTTTCGAGGCTTTCGCAAATATATTGGCTTATGCTTTCCAAACAGAAAACATATCCGCAGTTTTCGTAAACGATTATATCCCCAAGCACTTCTCTTTTGATTCCCAAGCCCATAATTGAGCCTAAAAAATCACGGTGAGTGAAAGCGTCGGAAAATTTTTGCGAAAGCGGCTCGATTTTCAGACAAACTATTGGCGGATAGGCTTCATAACCGCAGTTTTCTTCACTGCCGAAGCAGGCAACTCTGCGCTCTGCGCCCTCGTAACCGCCAAACAACTCAAATTTGCAGGGCAAATGCAGGCTCATAAGCAGAGCCTGCTGAGCCGTTGTCAAAAAATCGGAGTAAACCCATATTCCCTTATTATAGCTTCTGCCGCTCAGCTCCTCAAATCGCTTTTGCAGCAACTTATCCTCATTATCCATTTTTATTGCCTCAATACAGTAGATTTGTTCAAGAAAGTGTAATCTACGGATATCTCAACAGGTCTTCAATATACCTTCAATGCCTCAATACAATAGATTTGTTCAAGAAAGTGTAATCTACGGATATCTCAACAGGTCTTCAATATACCTTCAATGCCTCAATACAATAGATTTGTTCAAGAAAGTGTTATCTGCGGATACCTCAACGGCAGAGTGCCGTTCCAAATGCCTCAATACAATAGATTTGTTCAAGAAAGTGTTATCTGCGGATACCTTAGCATATTTCCAATATACGATGCTTTCTTTTTACGCAAATTAGAAACCTGTTGAGATATCCGCAGATAAAACCTCCATGAACAAAGCTATTTCATTGAGGCATTAAAAAGATTTGCAGCACATTCTCGGCAGACCTTTTTGCCGCCGAAATCAATTACATTTTCTACGCTGCCGCAAAAAACGCAGGCAGAGGAATATTTTTTCAGGACAATACATTCATCCTGAACAAAAATTTCAAGGTAATCTCTATTTTCTTTAAGGTCAAGCATTTTTCGCAGCTCTTTTGGCAAAACTATTCTGCCGGCGGAATCAAGCTGCCTGGTTATTCCCGTGGATTTCATTTTTTGTTTTCTCCCTGTAAATCGAAAAATATAGACGGAAATTACTTAATAATATCCGCAAAAAACTCTGCAAGCTTTTTAATATCTTTATCGGTTGTGTTGATGCAAAGGTCGTAGTTAATGGGGTCTGCCCATTTTTTTCCTGTATAGAATTGGTAATACTTTGCCCTATTTTTATCCACTTCGTTTATTTTCTGTTTAAGCTGGCGGTCGTTTAAATTTTCGCCGTCCTTTGCTCTTGCCTTACAGCGCTCGATTCTTGAACCAAGCTCGGCATAAAGGCGGATTCTGAAAGGCTTAAAATCTTCCAGCACATAGTCTGCCGCACGGCCGACAATAACGCAGTCTGATTTTTCCGCAAGCTCTTTGAGCAAATTGCTCTGCTCCACAAAAATCTGATTTTGCTGTTCCCACATCACATCCATAACGGGAGAAATGGTGTTTCCAACCGTGATGGGAAACAGAGGAGAAGGTCTTTGCTCGTTGAGATGCTGAATATATTCCTCCGCAAGATTTGTGCGCTTTGCAATTTCAGTTATAATTTCACGGTCATAATAAGCAAAATTGAGCTTATCCGCAAGACGGCGAGCAAACTCCCTGCCGCCGCTTCCAAATTCACGGCTGATTGTTATAACTTTGTTCATACAAAAACCTCCCTATGTGTCATATAAAATTCATTTTTAAACAAATTGGCTTCTGCCTAATTATACATATAATTATATGCTGTTTGTCAAGAAGAATTTGCAATTATTTTTTAACAGCTTTTAATAAAACCCCGTATATGCGGACACAATATATCAGAACAACATCAAAGGGTGAAAAAAATGCAAACGCTTGCTCAAATGAAAAATATAAGAAAAGAGTTTCCCGGCGTAACTGCACTCAACGGAATATCTTTTGATATCCGTGCAGGTGAGGTTCATGTTCTCCTTGGGGAAAACGGAGCCGGCAAAAGCACGCTGATGAAAATTCTCAGCGGAGTTCACAAGCCAACATCGGGAGAAATCATCATAAACGGCAAAAGCTTCAGCCGCCTGACGCCGCAGGATTCATATAAACAGGGTATCAGCGTTATTTATCAGGAGCTGAGCGTAATCAACTCTCTTTCCATTCAGGAAAATCTTTTTATCGGGCATCTGCCTGTTAAAAAAATCGGTCCGATAAAAATTGTTGATTACAAAACCATGAATCAGCAGGCAAAACAGATTTTGCAAACCGTAGGTCTTTACCGAGATCCTAAAACCCTTGTTGAAGCTTTGAGTATTCCCGAAAAACAGCAGGTTGAAATTGCAAAAGCTCTCGCCGCACAAAGCAGTATTATCATCATGGACGAGCCCACGGCTTCTCTGACAAACGCTGAGGTTGATTATCTGCTCAGCATTGTTAAGCGGCTCAAAAAATCGGGTAAGGGCATAGTCTATATTTCCCATAAGCTCAGTGAAATTATGGCTATAGGCGACAGGGTGAGCGTGCTCAAGGACGGCGGCTTCGTTGGCACTAAGAAAATCGGTGAAGTGACTCAGGACGATTTAGTGACTATGATGGTGGGCAGACAGATTGCAAAAAACTATCAACACGAAAATGCGGATTTCAAAAATGCTCCCGTTATTTTTGAGGTAAAAAAACTGACGAGAAAAGACGGAAAGGTCAGGAATGTTTCCTTTAAGCTTCGCAAGGGAGAAATCCTCGGCTTTTCGGGTCTTGTGGGCGCAGGGCGAAGCGAAATGATGAGCTCCGTTTTCGGCGCCGAGCCGAAAGAGACGGGCGAAATCATCATCGGCGGCAAAACCGTCAATATAAATTCCCCTTACACCGCCATAAAAAACGGCATTGCAATGGTGACGGAAAACCGACGGGAAAGCGGATTTTTCGGAAACTTTGATATCAAAAAAAATATTTCACTTTTGCCCTATATAAAAACTTCTTCTTTGGGCGGAATCGGTGGATTTCTAAACAAAAGCGCCGAAGAAAAATGGAGCGAAGAGCAGCGCAAAAGCTTAAATATCAAATGCTACTCCGTTAACCAGCTTGTAAGCGAGCTTTCGGGAGGAAACCAGCAAAAAGCCATTCTCGGCAAATGGCTTGCGGCTGATTCCAAAATAATTATTTTTGATGAACCCACTAAAGGCATAGATGTAGGCTCAAAAAGCGAAATTTATACCCTCATGCGCCGCCTTGCCGACGAGGGTAAAGGCGTGCTTGTGGTTTCCTCGGAACTAACCGAGCTTCTTGCTGTTTGCGACACCGTAGCCGTTTTCTGCGAGGGCGAAATTACCGAAATCTTCAGCCGCAATGAAGCCACGGAGGAAAAAATTATTCTTGCATCAACCCGGAGCAAAAAAACGAAAGGAGCAACGCAGAATGACAGAAATCAAAAATAAAAATAAACTAACCTTTTCTCAGGTGTGGCAGCGCTTCGGCACACTTTGTATTATGATTATTCTTTTGGCTGTGCTTGCCATTCTGCGCCCCGCCTATTTTTTCAAGCCTGAAACAATAAGCCAAATTTTATCTCAAAGCGCAGTCAATATTCTCATTGCTCTCGGAGAATTTTTTGCAATTTTAATTGCGGGCATTGACCTTTCCGTGGGCTCGGTTGTCGCCCTGTCGGGTCTGATTACGGCAAAGCTCATGGTCAGCGGAGTTGCCCCTGTTTTTGCGGTTTTGCTCGGCATATTAATCGGGGCGGTGCTGGGGCTGATAAACGGCATTTTGGTAAACGCAACGGGTCTTCACCCCTTTATCATAACTCTCGGCACTCAGGCAATTTACCGAGGCATAACTCTGATAACTTCCAATTCAAGTGCGGTTTTCGGTTTTCCCGTAGGATTTACAAAATTCATGGCACAGCGTGTGATTTACATTCCCGTTGTTGCGATTATCGCTTTTTTGGTTGCGGTTATTCTCTCTTTTTTAACAAACAAAACAAAGCTTGGCAGAAATATCTATGCTCTTGGCGGCAACAGGGAGAGCGCATGGTATTCGGGCATAAATATTAAGCTTCACACACTCATTGTTTTTATGATTTCGGGAATTTGCGCCGGCATTGCAGGCGTAGTTCTTTTGGGCAGAGTGGGCTCGGCCGAGCCTGCGGCGGCTACAGGCTTTGAAACCTATGCAATCGCAGCGGCGATTATCGGCGGCACAAGCTTTTTCGGCGGCAAGGGCAAGGTTTTTGGAGTTGTTATGGGCGGACTTATTATCGGCGTCATAAATTTCGGCATGAATCTGCTCTCCGTTGCCAGCACCATGCAGCAGGTTGTTATGGGTGCGCTCATTATCGGTTCTGTTGCTCTCGACAGATTTGTTTCAAATAAAAAATAAAAATTAAAAGCAGAAAGGAAAATGAAAATGAAAAAGTTTTTCGCAATTTTCACTTGCATTTTGTTAGTTGCCGGTATTTTTTCCGCCTGTGGCGGCAATAACACAAACGTCGGCAATCAAACAACCGGTTCGGATAATTCATCAATGCAAAATTCTTCCGGCAATGCGGAATATGCAGTTATTCTGAAAGCTCTTTCCGACGATTTTTGGGTATCCATGAAAGAGGGTATTGAGCAGCAGGCAGCGGAGCTTGGAGTCAAGGTTGATGTTTTTGCCGCTCAGGACCTAAACGACAGCGCAGGTCAGCTCACAATCCTCGAAAATTGCCTGACTAAGGGCTACAAGGCAATAGGTGTTTGCCCTGTTTCACCCACTAACCTTATTAACGGAATTGTTCATGCAAACCAAAAGGGCATTTATGTTATGAACCTTGACGAAAAGGTTGATATAGAAGCTCTTAAAAAAGCAGGAGGTAATGTAATCGGCTTTGCTACTACGGATAATTTTGCCGTGGGCGAAAAGGCGGCTAAATTTATTGCGGCTCAGCTCGGCGAAGAAGGCGGCGATGTTGCAATTATTGAGGGCAAGGCAGGCAACGCAACGGGAGAGAGCAGAAAAGCAGGAGCAAAAAAAGGCTTTGATGATGCAGATGATATAGACCTTGTTGCTTCTCAGCCTGCGGATTGGGACAGGCAAAAAGCAATGGATATAGCAACGGGATATATTCAGATGTACAAAGATTTGAAAGCCATTTACTGCTGTAACGACACTATGGCTCTTGGCGCACTTCAGGCGGTTATAAACGCAGGAAAGCTTAGTCAGATAATGGTTGTGGGCACCGACGGCACAAGCGAAGCCGTAAAATCCGTTCGTGCAGGCCAGCTCAGCGCAACCGTTGCACAGGACGCCGCAGAAATGGGAGCTGCCGCCATGCGCAAAATGGTTGAAGCCGTAAAAGAAAGCCCCAAATTTGATACCTCAGCCATTCCCGATGAAATCCCTATTGATTCCTATATCGTTACTAAGGATAATGCCGATTAATTCTTAGCGTAAAAAAATAACCGTAAAACTTGCAACAGGTTTTACGGTTGATTTTTTTAGTTTTTCTTTACAGCATTTCAAGAATTTTTGCTTTTGGTTTTACTCCAACCGAGCTATTTACAGCCTTGCCGCCTTTAACAACCACAAGGGTAGGTATGCTCATTACCTCAAATTCGATTGCCAATTCCGGTTCATCGTCAATATTTATTTTACATACCTTTATATCCGTTCTCTCTTCTGCAATTTCATCTATAACCCGGCTCATTGTTTTGCAGGGTCCGCACCAATCGGCATAGAAATCCAAAAGCACGCTTTTTTCGCTGTTTATAACTTCCTCTTGAAAATTACCTGAGTCTATTTTTAAAACTGACATTTTTATCAACTCCTTGTTTCTTATTATACCCCCTTGTTACTATATATTTGCCGGGACGAGTACATCAAACCAGGTGTACTCGTTTCGTTCTTATTCCTAAGCTATAATGGAGGGGCGAAATGGTTTGACGTATACCTCCTTGGGCAAAAAGCCCGTAGTAAAGACAGTCAGCCAT
>CASFRX010000038.1 GCA_949297075.1 uncultured Oscillospiraceae bacterium
AAACGGCAAGCATAGTGCTTTTTGGCTACATATTTTCGATACAATTCCCCCTAAATGATAGTCAAAGTTAAACGATTGTTTTAACCTAATCTTTTCTGTAATACTTCACTATGCGCTCGGGCGCATTTATCGACAGTCTGAGCCTCCGGCTTAGCCGGAGGTTCAGACTTTTAGATAATTATTCTGCTGTTTCGGCTTCCTTTTTCTTTTGTTTAACTGCCCAACGGATTATGAAAACAAGGGCGACTGCGGGAAGAATTATGAGAACTGCTTTCAGGAGCAAATCCATGGGAATCAGCTCGTAAACACCGTCTCCCAAAGCAGTGAACAAAATAACCCTCGGAGCTATTCCGATGACGGAAACGGCGAGATATTTTAAGAAAGGAAGCTTGATTGAGCCCAAGAAAAGGCTTGTAAAATCAATGGGGAAAACGGGCAAAAAACGGATTGCAAAAAGGGAGGAAAACTTGGATTTATCCTGCATATTCAGCAGCTTTTCTCCGCCTTTGGCTTTTTTGATAAGCCTCGTTACATATTCGCCGCCAAGGGCTCTGCCGAGCCAATATGCGGCCGCTACCTCAAGGGTAATTCCGAAAATGCTGATGAAAATGGCGGTGCCTATATCAAAGGCCATGCCAACGCTCACATAAACCAGCATTGCAGGGATTACAAAGGTAAAGCCTTTGAGCAAAAAGATGAGGATTGCTATGATTACTGCCGCCGTGTAGCTCGGCGCCGCCTCAACGATTGAGCGGATATCTAAGTTAACTAAGCGGTCGTAATTCAGGGCAACGGCGGTAAAAATCGCCGCCAAAATTATTAAACGGATTATGAGTGGCAAAAGCTCTTTGTTTATAAATTCTTTGTTCAAAGTTTAAATTCCTTTTGTTTTAAAAATAGTCGCTTGTCAAGTATACTATTATTTTTTTCCCTTAGTCAAGGCTTTTGATATCTCTACGGTTAGGGTGACGAAAAGGCTCAAGCCTGCTACAGTGAGCCATTGGACTGCGCTTAGGGAAACTGTGCCGAAAAGGGAAGAAAGGGCAGGAACGGTGACAACTGCTGTTTGCAGAGCAAGGCAGATGAAAAGGGCAAGATTCATTTTTCGGTTGGAAAACAGACCTATTTTGAAAAGGGAATGTTCGCTTCGGCAGTTTACAGCTTGCAGAAGCTCCACTATGCTCATTGTGCAAAAGCAGATTGTGCGAGCGGTTTCCATATCCCAAAAAGCTCTGCCCAGAACAAAACCAAGCAGGGCAAGAGCGCCGATAAGCAAGCCTTCTGTTAGAATATCTAACCAACCGCCTCGGCTGAAAAGCCCTTTTTTAGGGTCAAGAGGCGGTCTTTCCATTATGTCGGGCTCTGCTTTTTCAACGCCGAGAGCCATGCCGGGAAGAGAATCGGTAACAAGGTTGGTCCAGAGCAGCTGAATAGGCAGCATGGGAGAGGGCAGGCGCATTATTCCGGCGATTAAGATTAGAACTATTTCGCCGATATTACTGCTGATTAAAAACCGCACAACCTTTTTGATGTTGTCGTAGATTTCCCGTCCTTCTTTGACTGCGTGAACTATTGTTGCAAAGTTGTCATCGGCAAGAACTATATCTGCCGCACCCTTTGCAACCTCTGTGCCGCTTTTGCCCATGGCGCAGCCGATATCTGCTGCCTTGAGGGCAGGTGCGTCGTTGACTCCGTCGCCTGTCATTGCCGTAACCTCGCCGTTTGCGCGAAGTGCTTTTACTATTTTAACCTTGTGTTCCGGGCTTACTCTTGCGAAAACACGGGCTGTTTTGACCTGCTCCTTCAGCTCGTTTTCGCTTAAAGCGTCGAGCTGTGCGCCTGTTATAGCTGTTGAGTTTTCCTCGGCTATGCCCAACCGCTTGGCGATTGCAAGAGCCGTTTTTGGGTTATCGCCCGTAATCATTACGGGTGTAATACCTGCCTGCTTGCAGGTTCTGACCGCCTCTTTAGCCTCTTTTCGTTCCGGGTCTTCAATAGCTATAAGCCCAAGCAGCCGCAGGTTTCTGCGTTCTTCTTTGTCCTCCTGAGTCAGCTCTTTTGCCGCAACTGCAAGCACTCGCAAGCCCTCTTCGGCTAAACGGTCATAATAAAACATTGCGTTGCCTATCCCTGAGCAAAGGGGGAAAATTTTTTCGGGTGCGCCCTTGGTTATTGCCGTTGTTATGTCCCCTGATTTAACGGTTACGCTCATCATTTTTGCAGTTGAGTTAAAGGGGATTTCTTTTATTCTTTTGCCTTGTATGTCGGCTTTGTTTTTTGCCGCCGCAGCAACGATAGCCCTCTCGGTAGGTTCTCCCGAAGAGGCAGTTGCGTTACAGCAAAGCGCCGCCGCACCGAGAATTTCTCTTGCGGCAAGAGAGCCGAAATCCCTTTCGCCGTTTGGTGTGAAAATTCTGCAAACCGTCATTTTGTTTTGGGTGAGAGTGCCTGTTTTGTCCGAGCAGATATAAGTTGCGCTTCCCAGGGCTTCAACAGCCGTAAGCCTTCGCACTATGGCCTTTGCCTTTGCCATTCGCCCTATGCCTGAGCTTAAAACAATGGTCACTACCGCCGGCAAGCCTTCAGGGATTGCGGCAACGGCAAGGCTGATTGCAAGCATGAAGCTTGGCAGAAGTCCGTCGCGCCGAAGCATGCCCATAACAAAAATAAGGGCGCAGATTGCTATTGCTCCAAGCCCCAAAACCTTGCCGATTTTCTGCAAACGGAGCTGCAGGGGAGTTTGAGGAGTGGTTTCACTGCCCAGCATGGCGGCAATTTTGCCGATTTGGGTGTCCATTCCCGTTGCGGTAACTATGGCTTTTCCGTGTCCGCCGAGCAGGGTTGAGGAGGCAAAAATCATATTGTGCTGTTCCGCAATAGGTGCATCGGGCTTTACATTTGCTTTGCTGTTCTTTTCGCAGGGCATGGCTTCTCCCGTGAGTGCGCTCTCGTCGGCAGTCAGCTCTACGCTTTCAATAAGCCTGGCGTCTGCCGCAGCTCTGTCACCTGCGGCAACGATAATTATATCTCCGGGTACTACTTGAGAGGCGGGGATTTTCTCTTCCTTGCCGCTTCTCAAAACCCTTGCCTGAGGCGCCGCCATTTCTTTGAGCCTGGCTATGGCGTGCTCTGCCTTTGTCTCCTGTATTACACCCACAACTGCGTTTAGTATAACTATGCCCAGAATAATTATGGGGTCTATGTAACTGCTGTCTTTTTCTGCCCAAGCGGTGAAAAAAGATATGCCGGCGGCAATAATAAGGGTGATTACGGTAAAATCCTTGAATTGCAAGAGGAATTTTAATATTATGCTCTCTTGTTTTTTCTCTTTCAGTCGGTTTTCTCCGTGCTGTTCAAGCAATCTTGCCGCCTGAGCCTTTGTCAGGCCTGTTTTCGGGTCTGTTTTAAGGTAGTCCATATAAATTAAAGCTCCCTCAGTTGAAATACCTTTAAAAATATATGCTTTGGGAATAGTAAATATAATGTTTATAAATTGACAATGGTGATGTTTTGATATAAAATAAATATTTGCAAGCGAATTGGGCAGCTGCGGCAGAGGAACTTATCACTCCTTTTGACGAGGAAAGTCCGGGCTTCGCAGAGCAGGATAACGGCTAAC
The DNA here is from genome assembly GCA_949297075.1 of uncultured Oscillospiraceae bacterium. Classification (GTDB taxonomy): domain Bacteria; phylum Bacillota; class Clostridia; order Oscillospirales; family Acutalibacteraceae; genus UBA8612. Next base: position 3,620 of record CASFRX010000038.1, read on the forward strand.
GGCCGCCGAGGGTGACCTTAGGGAAAGTGCAACAGAGATATACCGCCTGCATTTTGCAGGTAAGGGTGGAAAGGCGAGGTAAGAGCTCACCGGCGCACAGGAGACTGTGCGGCCCTGTAAACCCTATCCGGAGCAACACCGACCGAAGTGGCTTGCTCGGCCTATACTTCAACGGGTGGCTTGAGCCCTGCGGCAACGCAGGGCCTAGATAGATAGTTGCCTTAAAAGACAGAACCCGGCTTACAGATTCGCTTGCTTTTTTTGTTTGTATCTAAGGAGGCAGTAAGCAGTAAAATGGAGGATATTTATATTGGCGGCAAAAAGCCTAAAAAGGGCAATTCAAGCTCTGAGGATATCTATATAACTCCCCGTGCAAGACGGGAACAAGCCTATTACGAGCCGCCTGAAGAGGATGATTACTACAACGAGCCCGAATATCCCGAAGACCCCTATGAGCCTGATGACGAAGAGCCGGAGAAGCCCAAGACCAAGGCGAAAAAACGCAAAAAGGGCGGCAAGCTCAAAAGAAAAATAAAACTGCTTTTGGTAGTTGTCCTTTTGATTTGCGGAATAGGCGTGGGTATGGTTTACGGCACTTTCAGCAGCGTGAACTATAATGAAACGGGTCACGGCGAAAATGTCTTTCTCGAAGAAAGCCAGCTCATGCAGAGTGCAAAGGTTAAGAATATACTGCTTATAGGTGTTGACAGGCGCAATGCAAACGATGCGTCCAGGTCCGATACAATGCTCATGGTTTCAGTCAACACGGCAAATCGCAAAATCAAGCTGACCTCGTTTATGCGTGATACCTATGTTTATATTCCCGAACGCCAAAAAAGCGCAAAGCTCAATGCCGCCTGCACCTGGGGCGGAGCGCAAATGGTTATGGATACAATAGAATATAATTTCAACATAAAAATCGACCACTATGTTTTGGTGGATTTCACGATGTTTGAAGATATTGTGAACGGTCTCGGCGGCGTTGAAGTTGAAGTGAGCGAAAAAGAAGCAAAATATTTGAGAGACCGTGTTCACCTCAAAAATATTGTTGCAGGCGAAAATGTGCATCTCAACGGCAAGGAAGCTCTTTGGTATTGCCGAATAAGAGAGCTTGACTCCGACTTTATGAGAACTCAGCGTCAGCGCAAGGTGCTCACATCAATTATCGACAAGGCGAAAAGCACAAACCCCATTAAGCTCTATGAGCTTTTGGGCGATATAGTTGCCCTTGTGGAAACGGATATGTCTCCGGCAAACCTTACGGGGCTTGCGGTTAACGGCCTTTTGCGCTATTTGCACTATGATATCGAGCAGGGCAGAGTTCCTGCGGAGGATACATGGGTCAGCAAGCGCATTAACGGGCAGTCCGTGCTCAGCGTAGATATGGGCAAAAACCGAGAATACCTTGAGGAATTTATATATGAATGAAGGAGCGAATAGGCAATGAAAAATTTTATGGATAAAGATTTTCTTTTGGATAATGAGGCGGCTGTTGAGCTTTTTGAAGCCGCAGATAAAATGCCGATTTTCGATTGGCACTGCCACCTTTCTCCCAAGGAAATTTATGAAAATAAGCAGCCCTCCGATATTGCATGGCTCATGCTCGGCGGTGACCACTACAAATGGCGTGCAATGCGCTCTTTCGGCATAGACGAAAAATATATCACGGGCGATGCAAGCTGGCATGATAAGTTCGTTGCTTTTGCAACAATGCTTGCCTATGCTCCCGGCAACCCGCTTTACCATTGGACTCACCTTGAGCTGCAGAGATATTTCGGCATTGATACCCCTCTTTCCGAAAAGACAGCAGAGGAAATTTGGGAAAAGGCAAACGCTCAGATTGCCGCCGGCGGCTTCACTCCCCGTGAGCTTATTACAAAATCAAATGTAACCTGCGTCTATACAACCGATGACCCTGCGGATTCGCTTGAATATCATGTGCTTCTGGCTCGGGATGAGAGCTTCAAGACAAAGGTTATCCCTGCTTTCCGTCCCGACAAGGCTCTGGGCATTGAGCTGCCTGCCTTTATTCCGTGGCTTGCCTCTCTCGAAGAGCGTGTAGGCAGAAAAATCGAAACCTATTCAGCTCTTGAAAAAGCGCTGCTTGAAAGAATTGAATTTTTCGCTTCCATGGGCTGCCGTGCAAGTGACCACGCTTTTACCTATGTTCCCTATGCCGAGGCTACAGCCGATGACCTTGAAGCAATATTCCAAAAGGGCAAAAAAGGCGGCGAATTTACAACCTTTGAGGTTGATGCTTATCGAACGGCGCTTATGCGTACCCTTGCCAAGGAATACGCACGCAGAGGATGGGCTATGGAGCTACACATCGGCCCCATGCGCAACAACAACACACTTATGTTCAATAAACTCGGCCCCGATACAGGCTTTGACTCTATTGACGACCGTGAAATTGCTCTTCCTCTTTCACGCTTCCTTGATTCTCTTGCAAAAGAGGAGCTTTTGCCAAGAACAGTTCTCTTTACTCTCAATCCCAAGGACAACTATGTTCTGGGTACTATGCTCGGCAATTTCCAGAACAGCGACGCTCCCGGCAAAATTCAGTTCGGTTCAGGCTGGTGGTTCAATGATAACCTTGACGGTATGCGTGGGCAGATGAAGGCTTTCGGCAACCTTTCCGTTCTCGGCAAATTCATCGGCATGGTTACGGATTCACGCTCTTTCCTCTCCTATCCGCGCCATGAATATTTCCGCCGTATTCTCTGCGGTCTTCTCGGCGATATGGTGGATAAGGGCCTGTATCCCAACGATATGGAAACCTTGAAGAAGCTTGTCTGCGACATTTCTTATAATAATGCTGCGGCATATTTCGGATTGAAATGAAAAGGAATATAAATATGGAAATGAGAAAATTTAAAGGCATTGATGTTGAGGTTTTCCCCCTGGGCTTCGGCTGTATGCGCCTGCCTACAAAGGGTAAGGATAAAAAAATCGACCGACCAAAGGCGATTGAAATGGTTCGCCATGCTATCGACGAGGGCGTAAACTATGTTGATACGGCGTTTTACTATCATGACGGCGAGAGCGAGGACTTCCTCGGCGAAGCCTTGGCAGACGGCTACCGTGAAAAGGTCTACCTTGCAACAAAATCGCCTGTTTACGATTTAACAGAGGAAATCACCTTTGAGAGCCTGCTGGAAACTCAGCTCAAAAGGCTGAAAACAGATAGTATTGATTTCTATCTTCTCCACACCCTGAACAAGGATTTGTGGGAAAATAAAGTGCTCAAATACGATGTTCTTTCTTCTCTGAAAAAGGCACAGGCTCAGGGCAAAATCAAATATATCGGTTTTTCTTTCCACGATGATTTGGAAATGTTCAAAAGAATTGTTGACGCTTTTGATTGGCAGTTTTGCCAGATTCAGTATAACTATGTTGATATCAACCACCAGGCCGGCACAGAGGGCTTGGAATATGCCTACAGCAAGGGAATCAGCAGCATAGTTATGGAGCCTCTTCGCGGCGGCAGACTTGTGGGCGAGCTGCCTGAGAGAGTTAAAGAGGTTCTTCCCAAATCAAAGAGCCGTGTTGAGTTGGCGCTTGATTTTGTTTGGGATAGAGAAGAGGTTGCGCTGCTTCTCAGCGGCATGAGCACACCAAAGCAGGTTGAAGATAACCTGCGCTATGCAAAGCGCAGCCATGTGGGTATGCTAACCCCTCAGCAGAGAAAAGCTCTCAAAAAAGCGGATGAAGTTTTCCACACCATGCCCCTTGTGGGCTGCACAGGCTGCCGCTACTGTATGCCTTGTCCCTTCGGCGTTGATATTCCCGGAACCTTCTCCGCCTATAATTCTTCTGTCTATTCCGGCAAGAAAAACGCAAAGCAGACCTATGCCGATTTAAGCGGCAGCGCAGAGCTTTGCCGTGCCTGCGGTAAGTGCGTTTCAGCCTGTCCGCAAAGCATAGCCATCCCTGAGGAAATGAAGAAAATAAGGGCTTTTTTTGAGGAATAACACCAATTCAAGTTCAAGTTTTTGCCTGATTTTTGCTAAAACCCACACTTGACAGGTTGAGCAAATTTTGGTATAATCCTATCTCGCCGTAATAAAATCAGCGGCAATCCTTGCTTCGGAACAGGGTGTCCGGGGCCAAAGACCATAAGGAGGTGCAAACGATGTCAGCAAACAACAATTACGAGATCATGTTGGTTTTCTCCCTTGCTAAAGGCGAGGAGGCTGCTAACGCGCTTACAGAGAAGTTCCAGGCAATGATCGAGAAGAACGGCACTGTCGACAGCGTTGATGTATGGGGTAAGCGCAAGCTTGAGTACCCGATCAACGATGAAACAGAGGCTCTCTATGTAGTTATCAACTACCAGAGCGCTCCTGAGTTCCAGGCAGAGCTCGACCGTGTTCTCAAGATCACAGACGGCGTTCTTCGCTCAATGATCATTCGCAAGTAAGGAGGAAAAGAGATGCTCAACTGTGCAGTTCTCATGGGTAGGCTGGTTGCAGACCCTGAACTCCGTACCACCACAACAGGTATTTCCGTTACCTCTTTCCGCATCGCTGTTGACCGCAGCTTCGTCCGCCAGGGCGAAGAGCGTCAGGCAGATTTCATCGATATTGTCGCCTGGAGGCAGACAGCCGAGTTCGTAACTCGCTACTTCCGCAAAGGCTCGATGATAGCTGTTCAGGGCTATATTCAGACCCGCAGCTACGAGGATAAGCAGGGTAACAAGCGCACCGCTGTTGAGGTTGTTGCAGATAATGTAAGTTTCTGCGGCTCCAAGGCAGAAAGCGGTACAACCGGCGGCGCATTCAATGCAGCCCGTCCGGCAGCAGCGCCGGCAGCTCCTGCTGCCAGCTTCACAACAGGCGGCATGGGTGATTTTGAATCCATCGAAGACGATGACGATTCACTCCCGTTCTAAGCCTTAACTTTATAAGGAGGAAACTACAATGGCATACGAGAAGAATGACAGACGCCCCAACAGAAAAGGCCGCAGAAAAGTCTGCACTTTCTGTGTTGATAAAGTTGATTACATCGACTACAAGGACGTTAACAAGCTTCGCAGATTCACATCTGAGAGAGCAAAGATTCTCCCCAGACGCGTAACAGGCACTTGCGCAAAGCACCAGAGAGAGCTCACAACAGCTATCAAGCGTGCCCGCTATGTTGCTCTTCTGCCCTACACAGCCGACTAATTAAGTCTATAGCTGATTTAAGCGAAGAATAAACACGAAATTAACTGCAAATCTTCAGAGGTTTGCAGTTTTTTCTTTTTTATAAAATCTGCCGTTCTATATATTTATATTTATTGACTTTTAAATAATCAGGTGATATACTCAAAGTGTATGATTATCGAATATTAATCCGAAAGGAAGGTAAGAATATTTATGAAAAAATCAACACTTAAAATTGCTGCTGTGCTCATGTGTCTTGCCACTTGCTTGACGGCTTTTGCCGCTTGCTCAAAGAACCACGATGAAGAGCTTCTCTACAAGGAAAACGGAAAATATTATTACAGACCTGAGGTCGGAGCAGACGCCTACGAGCTTGCGACTGACGACAAGGGCGAAACCCTTGTTGACGAGCAGGGCAACTTGCTCTGGAAGGTCACAAATGTTGACGGTGAAGACCAGACTCACCCTGTTTCATACCCTGATTTCATAGAAAACGGCAAGAAGGTTTCCTGCCAGCAGTTTACAATAAAAATTCCCGGCGGATGGGAAAACATCGGCAACTACTCCATCATGCTTCGCAACGATAAAAAGGGCTTGCAGATTAACTATTCTTTCTTTGAGAGCGAAACAGGTGAAGATGCCGTTGAGGAAACAGCTCAGTCACGCTGCGAACAGCTTGAAAAGCTTTTTGCAGCAGGCATGAAAGAGGGCACGGTTGAGCTTGAGATAACCGACACACAGGTTTCCGGCAGGGACGCCAAAAAAGCGGTTCTCAAAACAAAGAGCTCAACAGGCGACGCTTCCAAAGACGGATATATGGAAACATATTTTGTTGACGCTCCCGGCGGCGTTATGTCTTTTGCTTGCGCCTGCAACGCTGAGGACGGCGGAAAGTTCGACTTCAAGGCTATTCTCGACACGATTGAATTTAGAATATAAATTTTTGTAAATTATGATCCCATATTGAGGGAGGAGAAATAAATTATGCTTTTTTCACAGGATATCGGTATTGACCTCGGCACTGCCAACACCCTTGTTTTCGTCAAGGGCAAGGGCATAGTAATTCGCGAACCAAGCGTTGTTGCGGTTGATGTTCGCACTCAGCCCCCCAAGGTTGTTGCAGTAGGTGCAGAGGCAAAGGAAATGATAGGCCGTACCCCCGGCTCCATTACTGCTGTCAGACCTCTTAAGGACGGCGTTATTGCCGACTTTGATGTTACGGCTGATATGCTTAAATCTTTCATCAAGCGCGCAATCAGCGGCTCACCTTTCAACAGAGCAAGAGTTATGATTTGCATTCCCTCAGGTGTTACTGAGGTTGAGCGCAGAGCCGTTCACGATGCCGCCCGTTCCGCAGGCGCAAAATATGTCAGCCTTATCGAAGAGCCCATGGCTGCAGCTATCGGCGCAGGCCTGCCCGTCAGCGAAGCTACAGGCAGCATGGTTGTTGATATCGGCGGCGGCACTGCCGAAGTTGCAGTTCTCTCTCTCGGTGATATCGTTACCTCCCGTTCCGCAAGAGTCGCAGGCGATGATTTTGACGAAGCTATTATCGCCTATATCAAGAAAAAATATAATCTGCTTGTGGGTGAACGCACGGCAGAGGATATTAAGGTGCGCATCGGTTCCGCTTTCCCCTATGAGGGCGAGGGCGCAATCAATGTCAAGGGCCGCAACCTGATGGACGGCCTGCCCAAGAATGTTGAGGTCACTTCGGAAGAAATACGCGAGGCTCTTTCTGAGCCTGTGAGCCAGATTATCGACGCTATCCGTTCAACTCTCGAAAAAACTCCTCCTGAACTTGCCGCTGATATTATTGACCACGGCATTATGCTCACAGGCGGCGGTGCTCTTCTCAGAGGTCTTGATAAGCTTATTGAAATCGAAACAAAAATGCCCGTACACATTGCGGAAAAACCGCTGGACTGCGTTGTTGACGGAACAGGCATCTGCCTTGAGAACGATGCTCTGGGTACCCTCAGCGGCAGCAAGAAGAAAAACAAGTAATAATTTTTACGAAAGGGAGCGGCGCACGGCTTTTCCTGCGCCGTAAAACCACGGATATATGCGAAGCTTTTTTAAGAGCAGTCGCTTCAAGGGTTTCCTCGGAATTTTCGGAATACTCATTCTCGGCGTTATTATCGCCGCCGCTGTGGAAAGCGGCTCGTCCCCTGCCTCTACCGTTCTCGGAACGGTGTTTTCACCGCTTCAGAAAATATCGAGCGCAGTAGCAGACAGCACGAAAGATTTTTCCCTGTATTTTCGCTCCTCCGCACAGTATCAGGAGAGAGTAAAGGAGCTGGAAAGCAAGCTTGCCGACGCTCAGGATGACCTGGTAGGCTATGAGCAGGCAAAACAACAGCTTGATTTGTATGAGGAATTTCTTGAGCTTAAAGAAGAAAACGAAGATTTTAAATTTGCAAGCGCATCTGTTATCGGCAGCGATTCTTCAGACGCGTTCGGCTCTTTTACGCTCAATAAGGGCGAGCTTGACGGTGTAAAAGTCAACTGCCCCGTAATTTACGGCAAATATCTTGTCGGCGTGGTAGCCAAAGCTGCGCCGACTTATTGCGTTGTTAATACTATTTTAAATCCGGAAGTTAATGTCAGCGCCTACGAGGTCAGAACAAGAGAATCGGGCTACGCAACCACCACGCCCAAGCTTGCAAAGAAGGGTCAATGCAGCCTTTCCGGCCTTGTGCGAACAACGGCGATTGCACCCGGCGGAATTGTTTGCACATCGGGTGTAGGCGGCGTTTACCCGGCGGATTTGATTATCGGCACCGTTGCCGAGGTCAAGGACGACACAACGAACATATCCTCCTATGCGGTTATTGAAACTCAGGTTGATTTCTCACAGCTGCGAGATGTTTTTGTTATTACGCAGTTCAGGGGAATGGGCGTAGGTGACACAAAGTAACGGGGAGAAATTATCGGATTAAAAAACAGAAAGGAGAGAACTGATGATACCGCAGATATGGAAAGAAAACCGACCTAAAATTATGCGGCGAGTTGTTTTCTTCTTTTTAATTTTAGGGTTTGGAATTTTGCAAAATTCGGCGGTTTTGCCGAGGGTTTTCGGCTTGAGTCTTTTGCCCCTCCTGCCCCTTACGGTGGTTGTGGGTATGTTTGAGCGTGAAGCCTACGGCCTGAGCTTCGGCTTGCTTGCAGGCATAATTTGGGATATGAATACGGCTTCCGGGGACGGTGTTTATGCTCTGCTTTTCGCTTTGGCCGGCTTTGTTTGCGGTCTGCTTATGACTTATCTTATGATGAATAATCTTTTGACTGCCTATATTTTAACAGGCTGTTGGGGCTTGATTTATGCGGTAGTAAGCTGGTTTGTAAGCGTGGGAATAAACGGCGCAGAGGGCGGCCTGAAGCTGCTTTTCACTTTCTATTTCCCGTCGGTTTTGCTGAATGTTGTTCTCATGCCGATTTTTTACTATGCAGTGAGAGCGATTAAAAAATATTTCTTAAGCATGGAAAACGACGAATTCAGTTTTTAAAATATTTTGGCTGTTCTTCAGGAAAAGGTCAAAATTCGAGTGAAAGGAGAGGAAAATGCAAAAGAAAAAGTACAGTCCCCGCGGCATTTGTGTTATAGCAATTTTTTCGGTTATCTCTCTTGTGTTTTTGGGCTCTCTTTTCAAAATTCAGGTTATCGACGGCAAGGAATATGCCGCCGCAGGCAACGCAATCAGCGTTAAAACCGTTAAGGTTGAGGGCGCAAGAGGCGAAATCCTTGACAGAAACGGCTTTCCTCTTGTTACAAACAGGCAGGGAAATTCCATTATTTTTGATTATGCCTATTTCCCATCAGCTAAAGAAAACAGCAAGCGAAATACGATTATAAAAACGCTCATAGAGCTTTTCGAGAGCGAGGGCTTGGAATGGATTGACAGCCTGCCCATTGCAGTGCAAAACGGCGAGTTTGTTTTTGCAGAGGACAGGGAAAAAGATATAGACGAGCTGCGCACCGAGATACTTGAGCTCAACGCCTACGCTACGGCGCAAAACTGCATGGATGCTCTGATTGAAACCTATGAATTAGAGGAATACGAGCCTGCAGTTGCACGAAAAATTGCGTCCGTGCGTTACGGTATGCGTCGTGTGGCATTCAGCTATTCATCTCCATACACCTTTGCGGATGATGTGCCTGTTGATATAGTTGCAAAAATCAAGGAAAACAGCTATTTCTTCATAGGTGTTGATGTTGAGGTTGTGCCTTACCGAGAATACAGCGACGGCGAGCTTCTCCCCCATATTTTGGGCAGGGTGGGCTTAATCAGCGCAGAGGAATACGCCGAAAAAAAAGAGAAGGGCGAAAGCTATGCTCTCAATGCAACCATAGGCAAAGACGGCATTGAAGGCGCAATGGAAAGCTATCTTAGGGGAAGCACAGGCATTAAAACGATTTCCTCCGATGCGGACGGCAACATAACAACGGACTATGCCGTTGACCCCACTCAGGGCAACACGGTTGTTTTAACTATAAGCAAGGATTTGCAGGAGGTAGCAAAAGAAGCTCTCTCAACAGGCCTTGAAGCTCTGCGTGAGGACAGCATGGTTGACCCCGCAGGCGCAATAATAATCGAAGATGTTACCAACGGCGAAATTCTGACCTCCTATTCTTATCCCGGCTACGATATTTCAAACTTTTCCAAGGATTATGAAGAGCTTAGCCGTATGAGCAATGCGCCCCTGTGGAACAGAGCTCTAATGAGCACTTATTCTCCCGGTTCAACCTTTAAGCCCTGCATGGCAACAGCCGCACTTGAAGAAGGGGTTATAACAGGGGAAACATATTACCGCTGCACAAGGATACACACATACTTACACCACAATTTCCAGTGCTTACAGCAGCACAAGCACCTGACTATGAATGTGGTTTCGGCAATCAATGAATCCTGCAACATTTTCTTCTACAATGTTGCGGAAAATATGGATATAGATAAAATCAACGAATACGCATCAATTTACGGCTTGGGCGCAAAAACAGGCATTGAGCTTCCCGAAGCAACGGGCACCCTTGACAGCCCCGAATACCGAGCATCGCTTAACCAGACATGGCAGCCCGGTTTTACCCTGCAAAACGCTATCGGCAACGGCGGCAGTATGTTTTCTCCCGTTCAGCTTGTAAACTACTGCGCAACCATTGCAAACGGCGGCACTCGCTATCAACCCCACTTTATTAAAACCGTTAAATCGGCGGATTATTCCGAAACCGTGCTGGAAAACGGTGCGGAGGTTGTGCTGGAAACAGGCTTTTCAAAAAGAACTCTCAGCCTTGTTCAGCAGGGCATGATACAGGTTGGTACCATAGGCTACTGCTCCAATGCTTTCAAAAACCTGCCCGTCAAGGCGGCGGCAAAAACAGGTACTTCTCAGGTTGACCGAGTAATCAACGGCGTTAAGGTTACCACAAACAACGGCTTCCTTATCACCTATGCCCCGGCGGACAATCCGCAGATTGCCGTTTGCATTGCGGCAGAGGGCGCAGGCAGCGGTTCGTCCCTTGCGCCTATTGCGGCAAAGGTTTATGATTACTATTTCAACGAAATGGGCAGTTTTGACGCCCCTCAAAACGAAAACGAATTACTTTAAATAAAAAACGAAAGGCAGGAAAACAAAATGGATATTATGCAGGCAAAACTAACCGTTATCGAGGCAGGCAAAAAGCTTGTTGAAACAGGTCTTATTGCAAGAACATGGGGTAATGTCAGCTGCAGAATCAGCGACACTGAGTTCGTCATCACTCCCAGCGGCAGATCCTACGAGGATTTAACTCCCGATGAAATCGTAAAGGTAAAGATTGATGACCTTTCTTATGAGGGCGATGTTAAGCCATCCTCCGAAAAAGGTGTTCATGCTTCTGCCTACAAGCTCAGACCCGATTGCAATTTCGTTATTCACACTCATCAGCTCAATGCTTCCGTTGTCAGCACAATGGGCAAGGATATGCCCGTTGAAAGCGCAATGCACGCAAGCGTTCTGGGCAAGGTAGTTCCCCTTGCAAGCTACGGTATGCCCAGCACAAAGAAGCTCAAAATGGGCGTTTACACCGCTATCGAGCAGTATCCTCAGTCCAAGGCTGTTATTATGTCTAACCACGGCGCAGTCTGCATGGGCGGCGATTACAACGAAGCTTTCTTTATCGCTCAGACCCTTGAGGACGCCTGCAATGTTTACATACTCAAAGAGTATCAGGTTCCCAATATCGACAAGCCCGTTTGCTATTCTTCAATCCGTGACGGCGAAAAGCTCATCCTTTCCGGCGATGACGGTTCAAGCGTGGAATGCCCCATGGACGGCGCACTTGATAAGGACAACTTTGCAATGGCGGCTCTTCACAGAGATATCTATGCCGCAAGAAGCGATGTCAACGCAATAGTTCAGTCCGCTACACCGGATATTCTCCGTGCAGGTCAGAAATGCGGCAGAAAATTAAAGCCCCTGCTTGACGATTTTGCTCAGATTGCAGGTATAAATGTTCGCAAAGCCCGTTCAAACGATAAGGTTGTAAAGGCTCTCAAGGGCAGAAACGCCGTATTTATGAAAAACAGCAGTGTGCTCTGCTGCGGACCCGATATGTATGATGCAAACGCAATACAGATGGTTGTTGACAAAAACTGCAAGGCGTACCTTGCCGCTGACGCTTTTGACGCAAAGAAATACATAGGTAAGCTGGACTGCGTGCTTATGCGCTTCATCTACAAGCAGAAGTATTCTAAGAAAAAGAACAAGTAATTTAAGGTGGAAAATATTATCCGCCTTATTAGGGGATAAGGTTAATGTTTGCACGAGTTAACAGCGTAGGCCTTATAGGTATGGCCGCATATATGGTATTGGTAGAGGCTGATTTTTCAAGGGGCTTGCCGCACTTTGATATAGTCGGTCTGCCCGATGCTGCTGTTAAAGAATCGGCTGAGCGTGTGCATGCCGCCGTTAAAAACGCAGGGCTTATTTTCCCTGTAGGCAGAAACACCGTTAACCTTGCCCCTGCCGATAAAAGAAAGGCAGGTCCGATTTATGACCTGCCTATTTTCATTTCTGTTTTGTGCGCAAGCGACCAGCTCAGGTGCCGCCTTGATGATTGCGCATTTATAGGCGAGCTGTCCCTTGACGGCAAAATTCGTCGGATTAACGGAGTTTTGCCCATGGTTATTGAGGCGCAGAAAAATGGAATTAAGCAAATTTTCGTGCCTTACGATAATGCGGCCGAGGGCTGCATTGTCCGAGGCATAACGGTTTATCCCGTCAAAAATGTTTTTGATTTATTGGCTCATCTCAGAGGCACAAGGAAGCTGGAGCCTGCCCGTGAAGAAGATTTTGTTCAGCAGGTCTTGGAGCCGGATGCTCCCGATTTCAGCGAGGTCATGGGTCAGTTTGAGGCAAAATTTGCCCTTGAGGTTGCGGCGGCAGGCGGACATAATGTTATGATGATAGGTCCTCCCGGTTCGGGCAAAAGTATGCTTGCCAAGCGTTTGCCCTCCATTCTGCCCGATATGAGCTTTGAGGAATCTCTCGAAACTACAAACATCTATTCCGTTGCAGGCGCTTTGCCAAAGGGCGTTTCTCTTATCCGCACCCGGCCTTTCCGTTCGCCTCATCATACTATTTCTCCTGCGGGTCTTGCAGGCGGCGGCAGTATTGTGCCCCGTCCCGGTGATGTTTCCATGGCGCATAACGGAGTTTTGTTTTTGGACGAGCTTCCCGAATTTGGCAAACAGGCTCTTGAAATTCTCCGTCAGCCCATAGAGGACGGCGTGATTAACCTGACCCGAACTGCCGGCACGGTTTCCTATGCCTGCTCGGTTATGCTCGTCTGCGCAATGAATCCCTGTCCCTGCGGATTTTACGGTCATCCAACCCGACCCTGTACCTGTTCAAGCGGTGCAGCAAGCCGCTATGTCAACCGCGTTTCAGGTCCGCTTCTCGACAGAATTGATATTCATATCGAGGTGCCGCCTGTTAATTTCGATGAGCTTTCCGCAAACGCAAAAGCGGAGAGCAGCGCAAAAATAAAGGAGAGAGTTAACAAAGCTCGAAAAATTCAGCTTGAAAGGCTCAGCGGCACGGGCGCAGCCTGCAACGCAAAAATGAGCGCAGCGCAGACCAAGAAATTTTGTCAAATGACTCCCGAAGCTAAAACAATGCTCAAATCAGCCTTTGAAAAGCTTGCCCTTTCCGCAAGAGCTTATGATAAAATTCTGCGTGTGGCACGCACGGTGGCCGATTTGGAGAGCTGTGAAGTCATAGATACAGCCCATATCAGCAGGGCAATACAGTTCAGAAGCTTAGACAGAAAGTTTTGGGGCAGATAAAAAGGAAAAACAAAAAGAGCTGCAACAGTCAGCCTGTCGCAACCCGTAATTTATGTAACTTTAAAGAACAACTTCTCCCGTGAGAGCGCATATTACCTTTTTATATACGGCAATGTGAGTTGTGGAAATGTGTTTATCAATATGCATGCTGCCGAAAAACCAGCGGCGGTATGTACAGGCGGAGCTCATTTCGTCAAAATATGCGTTTAAGCCCGTAATTCTTGCAGGAAGCTCACTTTTCAGCTTCAAAAAGCTCTTGATTTTTGAGGGAGGCTCGTGGGTTACAATGTAATCCACTTTGCAGCCGACACGCTCCATGTTGTCCGCACCCTCTGCCAATTCCTCGCTGTTGGGAAATTCACGGCGGAACCATGTGCCGTTGTCGAAAAGCATATCTATATCGGGGCTTTCGCCACCGCCCATTACGAAAAATGTCTGCTTTTCGATTGAATATATCTGACCTCTCATAAGGTGGTAAAGGTTGCCTGAAATGTTGTGTGCCTTTCCGCCGCAGAAAACGCCGACCTCGTATTCATCTAAAAGCTCAAAGTTTTCGTGAGTGCCGTCCAAAAAGCATATATTAAATTTCTTTTTGCCGAGCTGGCGCAAAAGCTTTTCTTCTCTTGCGCTTCCGTCCCAAACAAAGCCAAAATCGCCGCAGATAATAAGCGTGTCGCCTTTTTTGAGCTTTATTGAATCAAGTCTTTCAAAATCACCGTGCATATCGCCGGTTATGTATACCATAGTCTTTCACCTGAACTTGGAAAATAATTTTGTCTTATATATAATACTACACTTCAAGAGGATTTGTCTATGAAAAAAGCAATAATTTTTTGTTTAACTTTTGCGGTAATTTTATCCTGTTTTGCCCCTTTTTCAGCCGGAGCTGTTTATAATTCCGCAGTAGAGACCGAAACTGAGATTTTCTATATCGAAAGCTTAGATACGGGTGCGGTGCTTTTTGAGAAAAATTCAACTCAAAAAACTGCCCCTGCTTCTCTTACGAAAATCGTAACGGCGGCGCTTGCTCTCAGGCACTGCACTGATTTAAACACGGTTATTACCGTTTCCGAACACTGTATTCGCGCCCTTGACGGCACGGGAAGCTCTCTTGCAGGCATCAAGGTTGGGGAGGAAATTACAATGCGTTCCCTGCTCTATTGCCTTTTGGTCAGCTCCGCTAACGAGGCGGCTATGATTATTGCCGATTATATAGGCGGCACGGTTGCGGATTTTGTGGCTATGATGAATGATTTTGCCGCTGAATTGGGCTGTGTCAACACTCATTTCATGAATCCTCACGGTCTTGATGACCCCGACCATTATTCCTGCGCCGCAGATATGGCGAAAATAGCGAAATATGCAATGCAGTTCCCTGTTTTTAATGAGATTACGGCAACCACGGAATATACCCTGCCTGCAACCAACATGAACGAAGAGCGTAAAATCAACACAACTAATTTCATGATGAAGCCGGGCTACAAAGAATATTATCTTGAGGGCGCAAAGGGCATTAAAACCGGCTCAACAACCAATGCGGGCAAATGCGTTGTAACTACCGCAACCCGAAACGGCTACAGCTACCTTGCCGTTGCCATGAAGGCACCTTTTTATGATTACGATAAGGATGGCTATGATGAAAACTTCGCCTTTATGGATACTAAGAAAATGCTTGAATGGACCTTTGACAATATCAAGCTCAAAACCGTAACCGACCCATCTCGGATAATCACCGTTGCAAAGGTCAAATATGCTTGGGGCGTTGACCATGTTCGCCTTGTGCCGGCAGAGGAATATTTTGCCCTTGTTCCCGTGGGAGTGGATTCAAACAGCGTTTTGATAGAGCCTGTTGAGGGCGGTATGCCCGAAGCGCTTGAAGCTCCGATTAAAAAAGGCGATGAGGTTTGCGAGGCAGTTGTCAAATACAGCGGCGAGGAAATTGCGAGAATTAAGCTTGTTGCGGCCGAGGATATTGATTTCAGCTTGATTTTGCTTGTCTTCGGCAAGCTGGGTGACCTTGCAAAAACAACAGGCTTTAAAATATTTATTGGCTTGCTTGTCCTCGTTATAATCTTCATTATTGCGGCTAATATCTATGTGAATAATAACAAAAAGCGCAAAAGAATAAGAATAGTAAACTACCGTGATATAAATCACCGTTGAAGTATTGGTAAGGAGTGTTTTTATGCTGACGCCGAAAATAGGCATACTCAAGGATATGTATCATCAGCTGAGCAAATACTGTGCGGCTGAAAAGCACGAGCTTCCCCTTTGGCGCTATTCCCACGCTATGTTTGAGCAGGGTGAGTATTCTCCTCTTGAGGACAGGGGCGAAATTCACCTTGGAGACCATTGGTACACCGGCTACGACGAGGCTCATTTTTTCGCAGCCGAGTTTGTCGTTCCCGAAACAATGGCAGGCAAGGAATTGCGCCTTGAAATTAATATCGGAGGAGAATCCTTAGTTAAGGTTAACGGCAAATTTGTCGGCTCCGTTTCCTCGCTCCGCTCTGCACCGGAAAGAGGTACAATAGTCCTCGGCGAAAAGTTTAATGCAGGCGATGTGCTGAAAATTGAGATGGAAACAGGCGTTAATTCCATGGAGTTTTGCGACCCTGCAATGGACGGCGCAAAGCAGACGGAATACACCTTTGCATCAGCATATATTCTTGTGCCCGATGAGGAGTGCGAGGGCTATTGGTATGACCTTGAAGTGGCTTTCCAGGCTCTTGAATTTATCAAAGATGAACATATTTACAGCCTTGTATATAAGGCGATTGACGATAGCCTCCATGTAGTTGATTACGATTTTGAAGAGCCGCAGGTAAGGCAGAGCATTGTAAAAGCCCGAAAGCTCTACGGCGAAATGCTTGCGAAAATCCCGTGGTCGGCTACATCAAAGGTTATTTTGACAGGTCACAGCCATATTGATGTTGCTTGGCTTTGGAGGATTCAGGAGAGCATCCGCAAGAGCGCACGCACATTCTCGAATGTTGTTTCTCTCATGGATAAATATCCTGAAATGACCTTCGGCCAGAGCCAGGCCGTGCTATACCATATGACGAAGAAATATTATCCCGATATCTATGAAAGGATTAAGGAAAAGGTTGCCGCCGGTCAGTGGGATATTTGCGGAAATGTTTGGGTTGAAGCTGATACAAATGTGGCTTCCGGCGAAGCTCTTATCCGTCAGGTGCTGTACGGCACCGAGTTTTTCCAAAAGGAATTTGGCAAGGTTTCAAAGACCTATTGGCTGCCTGACTGTTTCGGCTTTACTTGGGCATTGCCGCAGATTATCAAGCGCTGCGGTATGACTAATTTCATCACATCGAAGCTTTCATATAACGATACAAATAAATTCCCCTTTAATATGTTCCGCTGGCAGGGTAACGATGGCACTCAAGTTATGGCTCATATGATGCACCCCGGCTATAACGGTGTTTTCTCCGTTTCCGAGCTTATGACTGCGGACAGAGAATGTAACAATAAAGAACAGCTTGATACCGCCATGGGTATGTACGGTTACGGTGACGGCGGCGGCGGACCCACAAATTGGATGCTGGAGAGGGGAAGGCGTTTGCAGAATTTCCCCGGTCTGCCCAAGGCTGAAATCGGCCATGTGGACGATTTCTTTGAAATCACCGCACAGAAAGCGGAAGAGCTTCCTGTCTGGAACGGCGAAATGTACTATGAAAACCACAGAGGCACATTCACAAGTCAGGCTTTTGTCAAGAAGAACAACCGCCGTGGTGAATACGCAATCGAGCGCAATGAAATGCTTGGAGTAATTGCCCAAAAAATATGCGGCGCAGAATATCAGAGAGAAAAAATCGAAACAGCATGGCAGCTGCTTCTTACCAATCAGTTTCATGATATTTTGCCCGGCTCCTCAATTCACGCTGTGTTTGAGGACTGCAAAAAAGAATATGCGCTTCTTCGCAAAATGAACAGGGAGCTGAGAGATGACCTGCTTGCCCTTCTCAATGCTCAGGTTAAGACAGAGGGCGACAGCATTGTTTGCTGGAACCTTTTGAGCTGTGAAAACGCTATGCCCATTCAGGTAGAAACGGCGGATAACAGTCTTGTGCCTCTGGGTGAAGACGGCAAGGCTCTGCCTCATGTTTTTGAAAGACAAGAAGACGGCTATCTTCTCACCTTTACCCCCGATGAACCTCTGCCTGTGTTCGGCTTCAAGGTGTTTAAGCTTGGCAAAGCCGAGTTGGATTGCGACAGCGTAACCGCAACTCAAAGTCTGCTCGAAAACAGCAGGTTGAAAGTTGAATTTGACGAAAACGGCATAATCACAAGCATTTTCGATAAGGTGAACTCAAGAGAAGTTCTTGACGGTAAAGGCAATCTTCTCACCGTTGCCCTTGATAAATGTATCCATGAAACAGCGTGGAACTTGGAGCTCAACTACAAAAAGAAGGTTTGGGAGCTTGAAAAGGCAGAGAGCGTAAAGGTACTTGAGGCTAACGCACAAAGGGGCGTAATTGAAACAGTAAGAACCTTCAACAAATCCAAAATCACTCAGAAAATCATACTCAACCGTGACAGCGATATGCTGCTCTTTGATACCGAGGTTGATTGGCACGAGACGGATAAGGTTCTCAAGGCTGAGTTCAATGTCGCCGTTATTGATACGGACGCTACATATAATATTGCTCACGGCGCAATTAAGCGGCCTACACATTGGAACACAAGCTTTGATTATACCCGTTTTGAGGTTGCGGCTCATAAGTGGGCTGACCTCTCCGAGGGCGGCTACGGCGTCAGCTTGCTCAACGATTGTAAGTACGGCTACGATATCCACAACAGCCGCATGAGAATTACCCTTATGCGTGCGCCCACCTGCCCCGACAGAACAGGTGACCACGGCATAAACACCTTTGTATATGCCCTGTATCCCCACAAAAACGGCTGGCAGGATGCCGAAACAGTCAAAAACGGACTCAGGCTCAATCAGCCTGCAATCTCAAGCATAGTGACGGCTCAAAAGGGCGTCCTTGAAAGCGGCTGGTCAATGCTTGAAATCAGCGGAGATAACTTTGCTGTTGACTGCATAAAGCCTGCACAGGACGGCAGGGGAATTATTATCCGCCTTGCGGAGGAGGAGCGCCGCAGAGGCACCGCAAAGCTCACCTGGAAGCTCGGCGGTAAAACAGTCACCGAGTGCAATATGATTGAGCAGGACGAGGAGGAAATCGCCTTTGACGGCGAAAGCTTCGAGTTCAGCTACAGACCCTTTGAGGTTAAAACTTTCAGAATTTACTAAAATTTTCGGGGCGGCAGAAGCTGCCCCAATGTTTTTTAATTTTTTTCGTAAAACGCTTGACTTTTATGAAATAAGTGGATATAATATACTTCGTCGTTGGGGAATAGTGTAACGGTAGCACGACAGACTCTGACTCTGTTTGTTGGGGTTCGAATCCCTATTCCCCAGCCAATTATTATGAATTACGGACAGGCTGTTGCAATGCAACTGCTTGTCCTTTTTTATTTTGCATTTTTCATTAGCACCAACCAAGAAATGTTTTGGTTGCCGTTGATTTATATACAGGAGAATTTCATGTTGAAAGCGAAAATACAGATAAGTAAATTATTATTTTAAATGTAATGAATTTGATTTTGTAGGGGACGGATTTCTGTCCAAGCAAAAAAACAAGGCACTACTTGCAGATTGTTGCTTCTGTTTGTAATGCCTTGTTTTATTTTTTAGCTTATTTGAATTGCAGCGCAGATTTTTATTGAATTATTCAACTGTTACGGTGCCGTCTTCTGCAACTGTAATCTTCATGCCGTCCTTAACATAGCTGAGGAACTCATCGCCGAGGCAGTCAATAACGGGCATGGGAGAATCTGTCCATACAGCTCCGAGAACTGCGCCTGCACAAGCAAGAGAGTCAATGTGCTCTGAGAAAAGCATGCAGGCAGGGTTTCTTTCCATAACCTTTGCACAGTAGAGAACCATGCCGCCCGTTGTGGAGCCGATTGTCTGGGGCAGGCAGAGAGCTGTGCCAACCATGGGTTTCTGGAAGAGATCGGAGTTGTTCTGGTCGCCGCACTTAGCCTGCTTGTCGCCGAACTGAAGCGCATTCTGAAAGGAAGCAAGAGTGTTGAAACCGCCGTGAGAAACAAGGGCAGGTGCAGTGCATTTGCCGGGAACTACGGGGCGTCCTTTAAACTGTTTCATCTTACTTTACCTCCTTTGTGATTATATCGAGAATCTGCTCGCTTCTGTAGTAACGAGCTGTTGTGTATGTGCGGAGCTTATTGGAGTTTGTGATGACAGGCATCTTCTTGCACAGGGGGTTATTCATGTACATAAGCGGACAAATGTAGCTGAGAATAACACCTGTATCAGCAAGCTTTTTAGCATAAGGAGTTTTGTTAAATTCCTCGATAACTGCGGGAGCTGCTGTGAAAACTGTGGGAACGGAAACCTTTTTAAGACCGTTCTTTTTAAGAGCGTCGGCAACATTATCGGTCCACTCAACAAGCTGTGCGTGTGAAAGGTGAGGACAGCCTACGAAGCAGAGCTTGGGAGCTGCGTCCTTGTTCTTCCACATGACAGGATAGTTCGCCTGCACTCTTTCAAGCTCAGCATCGTCAATGACATAAACTTGTGCATTTTCTGCAATGAGGCTTTCGCCAAGCTCAACAGCTTCGGGAGTAAGGTTAGCTATATGGTAGAGACCTACAGCGCCGTTTGAAGCGGTAGCGGCACCGAAATCTTTAAGGTATGCCTTAGTGTCGCCGTTAAGCTCCGTGCCTATCCACCGGTCAAGACCCTTGATATAGGGAACATCTTCCATAACCTTCATGCCGATTGCTGAGCCGAGAATCTGTGCTTCGGGCTTCTTTGTTGTCTTAACTTCAACAATCCAGGTTGCCTTTCTGCCCTCATCTGTTACAAGGCCAAAATAGGGAACCTTGCCGACAATGGAGCCGAAAAGCTCAATAATACCGGAGTTGCGGTTGCAGCGGGCGCCGATAACGGAGTTGGCGTAAACAACTGCGGAGGACTCAGCCCATGAAAGAACCTCGCCTTTCTTGGGGATATTGCCTACCTCGTCCATGTAGCATGTGCAGGTGTAGGATTTTTCGTCGATAAGACCGAGCTTTTTCAGCTGAGCATCGTAGCTGTTCTGCATGGAGTACATGAACTTGTTGAAAACTAACTTCTGAAGGAAGTTTGCGGGAACCTTGGGGTCGAGAGGCTTGGGGTCAACTGAGAATTTCTGGTCGGAAAGTGCGCCGCCGGCGATAAGCTGATCCATAAGGTCATAAACAGGGCTCATAACCTTAAGACCAAAGCTTGTAACAAGGTGACCCATTTTGCTCTCAACGGGCACCATCTTTGTTGCGCCGAAAGCGTCGCCGTACATAACAAGGGTTTTCATAACCTTTGCCATTGCTTCGCCCTTTTCGCCGTTGAGAATGGCTATCTCATCGTCAGTGAGCTGCATTTTGTAGTTCATTGTTTATTATCCCCTTTCATGATTTTGAAAGTATTATTTTATAAAATTTGACTGTCGGCCACGCCGAAAGAAATCAGCATGGCCGACAGGTACTGAATTTTTTGATTTTTTAAAGCGGCGGATTAATACACCCTGCCGTTTTTACGGAAGAGCATCAAAGAATTTCTGAGCAATTTCGCCAAATTCATAAAGGAAATCTTTAAGCCACTCAAGAATATCGAAAAATTTGTTGATGAAATCTGCCATCTTTTTGTCCTCCTTTGATTAAAATTTTGTTTCTTAATTACTCGACGGGATTTCCCGTTAACCAAATTTTAACACATTGTGAACAAAAATTCAATACCATATTTAATTTTTTAGGTTACAAACCGATTACAGCTTCATTGCAACGTCCCATGCCTGCCAGATGACAGTGCGCAGGTTGCCGACCTTGGAAGCATCACCCACAACATGAATGTGCTTGCCCTTGGGGGCAAGGGGAGCGGGCTTGTAGCCGACGGAAAGGATTACGCTGTCAGCGGCAATGTCAAGAGTCTTGCCGTCCTTAGTTGCGATTGTAACACCGTCTGCACGAACTTCTGTTGTCTTAGCCTCAAGGTGAACCTCAACATTCTTAGCGGCAAAGAAATCACGAAGATAGCTGGTGTTTGCAAGGCAGATTTTATCGGAAACGATAAGGTCGTGCTGCATTTCAACGATAACGGGAGTCTTGCCCTTGAGGAAGAGGTCATAAGCAATTTCACAGCCTGTAAGACCTCCGCCGACGATAACAACCTTGTCGCCTACGGGCTTCTCTTCAAGAAGATATTCTACAGCCTGGATGCCGTATTCATTAGCGCCCTTAACGGGGATTCTGTTTGCTACAGCGCCTGTTGCAACGATAACTTCATCTGCACCGAGGGAGTTAACATCCTTAATCTCTGTGTTGAGCTTAACTGTGATGTCGGAATATTTACGGATTTCACGGTTGTACCATGCGATAAGGTCACGGTCTTTCTCCTTGTATGAGGGAGCTGCTGCTGCGATGAATACGCCGCCGAGCTTGTCGCTCTTTTCGTAAAGAGTGACCTTGTGGCCTCTCTTGCAGCAAACGAGAGCTGCTTCCATGCCGCCGATGCCGCCGCCGATAACTGCAATGTTCTTTTTCTTCTTTGCAGGAACGAGCTTATATTTTTTGGACTGCATAACTCTGGGATCGAGAGCGCAGCGTGCAATGTGGCTTGTATCGGGAATGCTCTGCTGGTTTGCTGTGCCCTTATACTTAGCCATGTTGAAGCAAGCGTTGTGGCAGCAGATACAGGGACGAATGTCTTCCATTCTGTCCTCAATGAGCTTTGTAATCCATTGGTCGTCGGCGAGGAACTGACGAGCAATGCCCATAGCGTCGATTCTGCCGTCGGCAATAGCCTGAGCGCCTACATCGGGCTCCATACGGCCTGCACAGACAACGGGAATATCAACAAACTTCTTGATGTGTGAAACATCTTCAAGGTTGCAGTTCTGAGGCATGTACATTGGCGGATGTGCCCAGTACCATGAATCGTATGTACCGTTGTCGGCGTTGAGCATATCGTAGCCTGCATCCTGAAGATATTTAGCTGCCTTTTCGCTCTCTGCCATATCACGGCCGATTTCTTTGTATTCTTCGCCGGGAATAGCGCCTACGCAGAAATCCTTAACCTTGGATTCAACGGAGTAACGCAGGGAAACAGGGAAATCCTTGCCGCACTTTGCCTTGATAGCCTTGACAATATCCGTAGCAAAACGGTAGCGGTTTTCAAAAGAGCCGCCGTATTTGTCTGTACGCTTGTTGGTGTAGGGAAGAGTGAACTGGTCAAGAAGGTAACCTTCGTGAACGGCGTGAACTTCAATACCGTCAACGCCTGCTTTCTGGCAGAGATAAGCTGTCTTTGCAAAAGCGTCAACAATTTCTTCAATCTGCTTAACTGTAATTTCAGGGGTAATGATATTTTCTGCCCAACGAGAAGGCAGGGGGCTGGGACTTGCAAGCTCGTGTGCCGTGTCGAGAACAGGCTTGACGAGAGTTCTTAAAACGGGGTTGTTGTGGATGGGAACAAGGGGCGATGAAATAGCCCATGAACGGCCCATACCTGCTGTAATCTGAACGAACAGCTTTGCGCCGTACTTATGGATTTCGTCCATAAATTCTTTCAGCTCGTCAAATTTCTTTTCTCCCTGCCAGAGCCATTTGCCGAAAAAGGTATCTTTGATGGGAGCGATGCCGGGGATAATAAGGCCGACATTGTTTTTTGCTTTTTCGATGAAGAATGCCGCAGCTTCCTTATCGAAATGGTTGGGCTCCATCCAACCGAACAGAGAGGTACCGCCCATGGGGCACATAACTATTCTGTTCTTGATTTCACAGTTGCCTATTTTCCACGGGGTAAACAGGGCTTCGTACTTAGGATCCATGAAAAAACACATCCCTTTTATAAAATATTATACAACGAAATTATATAAAAAATGGTGCTATGTGTCAAGAGGAGGAGCGCACAAGCACATAAAATTATTATATATCTATATAAAATAAAGGTATTACATATTTGGTTTCTTGACATGGTACGGAGCTTACTGTATAATAAATACTGAAAAAATATGAATTTAGTAACTTATATTAATAGATTGAGAGCGAAAGGCGGATAGATCATGAATAGAAATGTAAAAAGATTTGCTGCTCTTGTTATGACTGCAGCGTTAGCTGTATCATTCTGCCTTTTTGCAAGCGCAAAAAGCGCCAATAAATATGGGCTTGGTTTAAGCGTGGAGATCAGCAGTTCAACGGTCAATTTTTCCCTTAAAAATTCCAATGATTTCAGCGTCGGCTCTGTTTCCGTCAGCCCTGCCGTGCCTGTGGAATTAAAGCTTGATTCAGAGGAAATGTATGCCATCGATGAGCTTGAAAAGGGCGAAAAAATCGAGGGAAGCTTTACCTTTTCAGCTAATCAGGCGGCTGTATCTGCTTCGGCAAGCGAGGAAGCTGAAGAAAGCTCAACGGGAAAAACCGTTGCCGTTATTGCGGCGGTTATTTTAGCTATTGCGGTGGCTGTGTTTATTGCCGTAAAGGGTATAAAGCATAAGAAAGCGGCGGCAATGGTCATGGCTGTTATGATGCTTTTGCCCATGGGCTCGGTTTTCGGCGTTCATGCCGTGGGTGTTGAGGATTTAGAGAGCTTTACCCTTGAAGAAACAGTTACCGTAGACGGAAAAGAATACCCCGTAGCTCTGACGGTTTATTACAAAGCAAATTCGGCAAAGCAGAGCTATTTTGAGTTTGAAACTTCGCCTGAAAATGTCCCTGAAAAAGACGAAACCGTTACAAGGCTTGTGACCGATTTCAGCGGAACGGCGGCGGCAAACGGCTCCGTTCAAAAGGTAAGCTACACGGTTAAAAGCGAGCTTGACGGCTATGAAGACGCTGTTACAGGTGATGCACAGCTCATAGGCTGTGATTGGAGCGCCGATAAGCTTCCTTTGAAGCCCGGCAAAAACCAAATCACTTTCACGGCTTCCCTTGAAACCGGAGAGGAGCAAACTCAGACCTACACTCTTATCTACGATTCCGGCGAAGTTTATAATCACAGCGCAGACGAGGTAAGAGAAGAGGACGGCACAAAATATATTGAAAATATGCTCAACATATTCTTTGAGGTCGGCACAACCGATGAGAGAATTGAGGAGATTTTGGCTGCTGAAAAGGCTGTTCGTATAGGCGAAATCAACGGCGCAATTATGGTGCAGGCAAGAGTAATTGCCGAGAACCTTGCAGAGCTTGAAGCGAAAAAAGCAGATTTTAATAAATATGACGAAGTTGTGCTGGCGGAAATTAACTCCGTTGTTGATATAGCCGCCGATGCAGAGCCCGTTTATCCCAATGATCCATGGTATAACAACACAAATTATGCTTATTCATGGGATGAAAATATGCCTGAGGGCAATAACTGGAGCGCAGAGGCTATCCGAGCCCCCGGCGCATGGGCCTATAATAAATATTTCAGCAATGTTAAGGTTGGCGTGGTGGACGAAGGCTTCTACACAGGCCATGAAGATTACGATAACCTTATTACTTTCCCAAGCTCTCTGTATGAGGACAATAATAATGCCGCAAGCTCCCACGGAACTCATGTTGCAGGTATTATAGGCGCAACGGCAAACAACGGCAAGGGCATAACCGGTTTGCTATGGGATGTTGATATTATCGGCGCAGGCTATCAGACGGGTTCGGGCGACAGCATTGCAAATGTTGTTAATGCGGTAACTGCCGTTGTAGAGAGCGGCGCAAAGGTAGTTAATTTATCTATAGGTTTCAGCAAAACATCTTCAGACGGTTCAAATCCGTATCTGACCCCGTATTCTGAAAATTTTCTTGCTCAAACCTCAGGCCCCTGTGCGGTCGGTATGGATGCTTTGCTTGAACAGGGCAGAGAATTTGTTGTTGTTCAGTCCGCCGGTAACGGCACTATCGACACACGCTTAGGAGACAATGTTTATCGCAGTGACGACGCTGTGCAAAACGGTCTTTACTGCTCGATAAAAACGACGCGCACTTACGGAACTCTCAGCGCAGCGGATGTTCAAAATGTTTATGACAGAATAATCGTTGCAGGTGCGATTCAAAATATAAGCAATGCCACCAACGGTATATATATGTCCATGTGGGAGAGGAGCAACGGCGGTGAAAGAGTTGATATTTATGCTCCCGGCGTCAGAGTTTACAGCTGCATACCTGATACGAAAAACCCGGAAAACAAAAACGATACCACAATTTATAAATATGGCTATATGTCCGGCACATCTCAGGCGGCTCCCATTGTTACATCGGTTGCAGGTCTTTGCTTTGCAATTAACCCGAACCTCACAGGTGCACAGGTTAAGGCGATTATCTGCGATGACGCAAACTCCGAGCATACAGCGCATGACTATTCGCTCGTTAATGCGGATACGGGCCTTGACTATCATCCCTTTACGGGTGACGGAAAGGTTATCAGCATGAAGCTCTGCGCCGAAGCCGCTTTGCGTACTGTTTGCGGCAGAGCCAGCTACAGCCACCTCAACAAGGTTGTAGCCGAAGCTCAGAACCTCAACCCCGATGATTTTACAAACTATGCCGATGTTCAGGCTGTTATTGACAGCATTGATTATAATCTCTATGAGTTTGAGCAGGATAAGGTTTCTGCCAAGGCAAACGAGCTTATTGCCGCTATGCATAAGCTTCAGGAAAGACCAAAGGCTGATTATACTGCGGTTGATTCAGCAGTTGCTCAGGCTAAAGCTCTCGTTCCGGCTCACTATGTGGATTTCAGCGGCGTCACTGCCGCAGTGAACGCTGTAGTTTACGGCAAATATGAGGAGGAGCAGGCGGCTGTTGATAAAATGGCGCAGGATATCCTCGATGCCATAGCTGCTCTTGAGCTCAAACAGCTTATCAGCTCGACGAATCACAATGTCATTGTGGATAACACTAAAATGCTTATCGTTATAACCACCGAAAATCTTGAAGATGTATTGAATTGCCTTGACGGCGGCGGATATACCGTAAGCATCACTCCAAATAAGAACGGCATATATTCAACAGGCAGTACGGTTGAGCTGATAGCTCCGAAAACACGCTCTGCAGGCGCAGAATATATGATAGCCTCTTTGGGCGATATCAACGGCGACGGCAAGGCTGACGGTGAGGACGCTTTCTTGATAAATCTTTATCTCAATAGCGACCTTCAAGCCGAGGAATATATGAAAGCTGCCTATGATGCGGATTGCAGCGGCACTATTGATGCCGAAGATGTGGCTCTGCTTGAAAGAGTAGGTCTTTGCACCGATGTTATTATCAACACTTATACAGAAAGCTGAAAGTTAATGAATATACTTGCAATTGGCGATGTTGTGGGCGTGCCCGGCTGTGAATATCTGCGCCGAAGATTGCCCACGATTAAAAAAATTAACAAGGTGGATTTCTGCATAGTCAACGGCGAAAATTCCGCCGCAGGCAACGGCATTACGCCTCAATCTGCCGATTACCTGTTTGAAAGCGGCGTTGATGTTATCACAACGGGCAACCATTGCTACAGGCGCCGTGAGATTTATGACCGCTTGGATTCCGATCGCAATATTATCCGCCCCTATAACTACTATCCCTCAAATCCCGGCAAGGGCTTTACGGTTGCGGATATGGGAAGCGTTAAAATAGGCATAATAAACCTTAGCGGCAACGCTTTTATGGAGGGGTCAAATCCCTTTGTTGCTGCCGATGAGGTTCTAAAGCAGCTTGATGATTGCCGCATAGTGCTGTGCGATTTCCATGCGGAGGCAACAGGCGAAAAACGAGCGTTGGGCTTCTATCTGGATGGCAGAATCAGCGCCCTTTTCGGTACTCATACACATGTTCAAACGGCAGACGAGCAGATTTTGCCCGGCGGCACAGGCTATATAACCGATTTGGGCATGGTCGGCGTTGTGCAAAGCGTTTTGGGTGTTGAGCCGCAAAATGTTATAACAAAGCTCAAAACAGGTATGCCCGCAAGGTTTGAAAATAACGAGGGTGAATGTATGCTCAATGCCTGCCTTTTTGAAATTGATAAATCAAGCGGCAAAACAACCGCAGTTGAGCGAATAAATATCCGAGGCTGAGAAATGAAAAAGATTAACAAAATTTTGGCTTTGCTTTCTGCTTTAGCTCTTTTAGCCGGGCTTTGCGCCTGCGGAGGCAAAGAGAAGAAACCGGAAGCCGATTCCGGCGAAGAAAATAAAATTGAGCAGCAGCTGCCTGAAGGCAGCATAACCTTGCCCATAGCTCATAACGATACACTTGACCCATTCAAGAATATCAGCTCAGTTAACCGCTCTTTGGTAACTTTGCTCTATGATTCACTGATTTGTATTGATGAGAATTTTCAGCCTCAACCCCTGCTTGCCGAAAACTACAGCCTTAACGGCACACAGCTTAGCGTAACTCTCAAGGCTGCCGCCTTTTCCGATGGCTCGGCGGTGACGGCTCAGGATGTTATATATTCCTTTGAGCAGGCTAAAAAAAGCGATTATTATTCCCCTCGGCTCAAGGGCTTTGACAGCGCACAGGGAAGCGGAAATTCCGTTGTGTTCAGCCTAAAAAAAGCTGATATTTTTGCTGTTTCTTCTCTGGATTTCCCCATAGTTAAAAGCGGCACGGTGCAGCCTCAGGGCGAGGAAACGGAGCTATATAAAATTATCCCTCCAACAGGCTCGGGCAGATATATTCTAAGCGGCTCTCTGCCCAATGCGACCCTTGTTTTAAATCAAAGCAATTCACGAAATGCAAATGCTGAAATATATACTATAAATCTGTTTGAGATTAACGATTCCGACGGCATTGCTTACGGGCTTCAAATCGGCAACTACGATTGTTGGTATAATGATTTGTCAGGGGGAGAATACTTCCGAGTGAATGCAGGCCTTTCGGTTGTGCCTACAAATAATTTAGTCTATTTAGGCTTCAACAGCGATAAGAAAATTTTTCAAAATCCCAATGTCAGGCGAGCAGTTTCCATGCTGATAAGCCGGGAAGAAATTGTTTCTCAGGGCTTTCAGGGACACGCAGCGGCGGCATGGCTGCCCTTTAATCCTGCCTGGTCGGCTATGGATGCAATCGCCTCAAACGGCTCTGCCGCAAGCAGTAAAGACCTTGCTTTGCAGATTCTGGAGGGTGAGGGCTACACCTCGGTAAACACTTACGGCTACCGTTGCAGCAATGCCTTGAGCCTCAACTGTACCCTTACGGTTTGCAGCGGCAATTCTTTTAAAACAGCCGCCGCTGAGCAGATAAAAGGACAGCTTGCCGCTCTTAATTTCAATGTGAAAATTATTCAGCTCGATTATAAGGATTATGTCAGGGCTGTGGCTGAGGGGAATTACGATATGTATCTCGGCGAAATCAAGATTCCTGCCAATATGTCCCTTGATGAGTTTTTGACTTCGGGCGGTGCGGCAAACCTCAATGTTTACCGAGAGAATGAAGACGGCTCGGAAGAAATCAGCGCATGCTTCGACGCATACGATAAGCTTAAAAAGGGCGAATACTCGCTCTCTGATTTTTGTATGCTCTTTGAAACGGAAATGCCCTTTGTGCCTGTCTGCTACCGAAACGGAGCTCAGGTTTATTCCCGACGCTTCAAGTCGGAGGTTAAGGGCACTTGTTACGACAATTTTTATAATATAAATACATGGAAAGTTGAATCAAACGAAAAAACGGAGTGAAAGAAATGATTAAACTGGAAAACCATCTTGGCACAATAATCATATCGGAAGATTATTTCAGAGTGCTTATCGGCCGTGCTGTATCGGCTTGCTTCGGCGTTGCAGGCATGGCGAACGGCAACTGCCGCCAGCAGCTGCGCTCTTTTTTCAAAAAATCCCAATCCTTTGATGATCAGGGCATACTAATAAGCAGTGGCTTGCAGGGTCTAAAAATCGAACTGCATATTGTTATAACCTACGGGCTTAATATTGCAGAAATTTGTCGAAGCATCGAAAACAAGGTCAGATATACGGTAGAAAATGCAACAGGGCTTACTGTCGGCAGTGTAAAGGTCTATGTTGATTCAATGAAGACAGAAAGCTGAGGTACTTAAATTGATTAACGGTAACACTTTGCGGGACGCAATTATTTCCGCAGCAAACAATATCGATAACAGCCGCAAGGCGGTTGATGCGCTGAATATTTTCCCTGTGCCGGACGGAGATACAGGTACAAATATGTCTATGACCGCTAAAGCTGCGGCAAGAGAGCTTTCTATCTTGCCCAGCGGCAGTACGGCAGGAGATGTTGCACAAAAGGCGGCCTCCGCTTTGCTCAGAGGCGCACGAGGCAATTCAGGTGTAATTCTCTCCCTTATTTTCCGTGGCTTTTCAAAGGCTCTTAAGGGCAAAGAGACCATAGGCACTCAGGATCTTGTTGCCGCTTTGGCTGAGGGTACTAAATCCGCCTACGGCGCAGTTATGAAGCCCACTGAGGGCACTATTTTAACCGTAGTGCGTGAAGCAAGCGAAGCTGCGGCAGAAGCCGCAAAGGGCAGTCCTACTGCCGCAGAGCTTTGGGCAGAGGCATGCAGAGCAGGTAAAGAGGCTCTCGACAAAACTCCCGAAATTTTGCCTGTGCTTAAAAAAGCAGGTGTTGTAGATGCCGGCGGTCAGGGACTTATGCTCATTTTCGAGGGTATGCTCAGCGTTTTCGAGGGCAGAGGAATTATAGCCTCTTCAACCGATGACCCTGCCGTGACGGTAAAAGCTGTTGCACCTGCTCAGGTTAATGAAGAAATTAAATTCGGCTATTGCACCGAGTTTATAGTCAACCGCACAACTCATGAAGCAACTGATGCCCTTAATCTGCGCAGTTATCTTGAATCAATAGGCGACTGTGTTGTGGTTGTTGACGATGATGAAATAATCAAGGTTCATGTTCATTCAAACGATCCCGGTAACGCAATACAGGCAGGACTGAAATACGGCGCCCTTGTAAACATTAAAATCGACAATATGCGCTACCAGCATAACAGCAATGTTGTAGAGTCAGCTCCTCAAAGCGAAGAGGGAAATTCACAAGAGACTATGCCTAAGGCGGCAGAAATCGAAAAGCAGTTCGGCTTTGTTGCTGTCTGCGCAGGCGAAGGCTTTGAAGAGATGTTCAGGCAGTTAGGCGTAGACGCCGTTGTCAGCGGCGGACAGACTATGAATCCCAGCACGGACGATATTTTGCGTGCAGTTCTTGCCACTCCGGCGGAGCATGTTTTCATTTTGCCGAACAACAAGAATATTATCATGGCGGCTGAGCAGGTTGCTCCCATGTGCGATAAGGGAATCAGCGTGCTTCACACAAAAACAGTGCCTCAAGGCATAGCCGCTGTGCTCAGCTTTGACGAAACAATTTCTGCGGATAAAAACCACTACGAAATGATGAAAGCCGCAGGCAGAGTAGGCACAGGCCTTATCACATTTGCCGCAAGGGACAGCGAGGTCAATGACCAGCGTGTTCGCAAGGGCGAAATTCTCGGCATGGAAGAGGGCAAAATCACCGTGCTCGAAAAAGACCCCATCCAGGCAGGCTATAAGGTCGCAAGACGGCTTTACAAAAGGCACCAGGCCTCTATGGTAACAATTTACTACGGTGCAGATTCCAGCGAAGCTCAGGCGGAGCAGTTGGCTGAGCTTATTCGTTCACGCTGTCATGACGCCGATGTTTCAATAATCAACGGCGGTCAGCCTGTTTATTATTTCACCATTGCGGTTGAGTAAAGTATGTTGAATTTTGATAGCGACATAAAATATTTAAAGGGAGTTGGCGAAGCCCGTGCCAAGCTTTTCGGTAAGCTTGGCGTAGGCAGCGTTGGCTCTCTTTTGCGCCTTTATCCGAGAGCTTACGAGGATTGGAAGCATACTGTTGCCATTTTGGACGCCGTTCCGGGTGAAAATTGCTGTGTTAAAGCAACGGTCTGCGCTCCTGTCAGCAAGGCTCTTATACGCAAAGGCATGACCATATATAAAACTCAGGTGACTGACGGTGAAGCAGTTATGAAAATTACGATTTTCAACAACCGCTTTGCCGCAGAAAAGCTTATTGAGGGTGAAGAATATCTGTTTTTCGGCAAAGTTACGGCAACAGGCTTTACCAGAGAAATGAGCTCACCTCAAATTGAAAAAGCCGCAACAGGGGAGAGGATTCGTCCTATTTACCCCCAAACCCAAAATCTTTCTTCAAAAGTGATAGAGGGGTGTGTTAAGCGCGCATTAGAGAGCGTGCAGGAGCTTCCCGGCGATGTTTTGAGCGAAGAACTGCGCCTGAGATGCGCTTTGTGCGACTATAAAACAGCTCTTCAAAACATTCATTTTCCCTCTTGCGAAAGCGATATGCTTTTGGCTCGCCGCCGTTTGAGCTTTGAGGAGCTATATGTGCTTCAGGTGGGTTTGCTGCTCCTCAGAGGCCGCAGCCGCAAGCAGGCAGGCTGCAGAGTATTTGCCGATTATACAAAAGAGTTTTTTTCTCTCCTGCCTTTCACCCCTACAGGAGCGCAGCAGAGAGCTGTGGCAGAGGCTGTGAGCGATATGGCTCGTGATGTGCCCATGAGCAGGCTGCTTCAGGGAGATGTTGGCAGCGGCAAAACAGCAGTTGCGGCGGCTCTTGCCTATAATTGCGCCAAAAACAGCTTCCAGACGGCCATTATGGCGCCCACTGAAATACTTGCCCGTCAGCATTACAACACCTTTGAGAAGCTTTTAGAGGGCACAGGGCTGAAATCTGCGCTTCTTGTGGGCTCAACCCCTGCAAAAGAGAAAAAGGCAATAAAGGAACAGCTTAAAACGGGAGAAATAGATATAATCATCGGCACTCATGCCCTAATCCAAACTGATGTTGAGTTTTCGAGCTTGGGCTTGGTAGTAACCGATGAACAGCACCGCTTCGGTGTGGGTCAGCGCAGTACCCTTGGCAGTAAGGGCAACAATCCCCACATTCTTGTCATGTCCGCAACGCCTATTCCGCGAACTCTTGCGCTGATTATTTACGGCGATTTGGATGTTTCCGTTTTGGATGAGCTTCCGGCAGGCAGACAGAAAATCGAAACCTATGCCATTGACGGCTCAATCCGTCAGCGTGCCTACGGCTATGTTAAAAAGCATCTTGATGAGGGGCGGCAGGGCTACATAGTTTGTCCCCTGGTAGAGGAAAGCGATGCTTTGGATTTGGCGGCGGCTGAGGATTATGCCGCACGGCTTGCCAAAAAAGAATTTGCAGGATATAGCGTAGGACTTCTCCACGGCAAAATGAAGCCCAAGGAAAAGGAAAAAGTGATGTCGGAATTTGCCGCAGGCAATATTCAGCTTCTCGTTTCCACAACCGTTGTTGAGGTGGGCGTTGATGTGCCTAACAGCGTTATTATGGTTATAGAAAATGCGGAGCGTTTCGGGCTTTCTCAGCTTCATCAGCTCAGGGGCAGAGTTGGCAGAGGGCAGTATAAATCCACCTGTATTCTAATTTCCGATGCTAAGGGAAGCACCGCACAGAAAAGGCTCAAAACCATGTGCAAAACAACGGACGGGTTTAAAATAGCAGATGAAGATTTGAAGCTTCGAGGTCCCGGCGATTTCTTCGGCGCAAGACAGCACGGTCTGCCCGAAATGAAAATTGCCGACCTTTCAAACGATATGGAACTGCTCAAGCAGGCGCAAAAGGCGGCTCAGGCTACAATCAAGGCTGACCCTGCCCTGCGCAGACCCGAAAACGCTCCTTTAAAAGAGGCTGTTTCGGAGCTGTTTGAAAGCATGGGGCCAAACTCAATGAACTGAATAGTCCGTTATATGACAAAGCAGTATGTAAAAACTTTCGCTTTTACATACTGCTATTTATATATGAGCTTTAAAAATTATTCTCGTCTGCTAAAACAGCATGGGCGCAGCGGATGCCGTCAACGCCTGCGGAGACGATACCGCCTGCGTAGCCTGCACCCTCTCCGCAGGGGAAGATGCCGCCGATGTTGCATTGGTAGTATTCGTCCCTCGTTATGCGCACGGGGGAGGAGGAACGGCTTTCAGGCGCAGTCAGCACTGCATCGGGCAGGGCGAAGCCTTTGAGCTGTTTGTCCATTTTAATCAGCGCATCGGCTATGGTGTCCGTTACCTTTTTGGGCAGACATTGCCTGATATCGCTTGGAGTTACTCCCGTGGGACAGCTAGGACACACTGAGCCAAGCTTTGTTGAAGGCTCGCCATCAAGAAAATCGCCGACAAGCTGTGCCGGCGCTCTGTAGTCACCGCCGCCGAGAATAAAGGCCTTACTTTCAATTTCTCTTTGCAGTTCAATGCCTGCAAGGGGGTGGTCGCTGCCGAAATCTGAGGGCTCAATGCCAACCAAAATTGCGGAGTTGGAATTTTCACCGTCACGGGCATATTCGCTCATTCCGTTGACTACCATTCGTCCCTTTTCGCTGCTTGCAGCAACAACTGTACCGCCGGGACACATACAGAAAGTATATGCGCCTCTGCCGCCCTGAGGATGGCAGGAAAGCTTATAGTTAGCCGCACCGAGCTTTGGGTGACCTGCAAAATCGCCGTATTGTGAGCGATCAATAAGCTCTCTGGGATGCTCAATTCTTGTGCCGACGGAAAAGGGCTTCTGAATCATTTTAATGCCGCTGTTATAGAGCATTTCCACCGTGTCACGAGCCGAATGGCCGATTGCAAGTATAACCGTATCCGCTTCAAGCTCCTGAGTTTTGCCCCTTTGGTCTTCGTAAACAATTCCGTGAATAAAACCGTTGGCAACAATAAGCCCTGTCAGGCGGCAGCGGAATTTGATTTCGCCGCCCATGCTGATTATTTCTTCTCGCATGGATTTTACAACACCGCCCAGCCTGTCTGTGCCGATATGGGGTGTTGCGGAGTATAAAATTTCCTGAGGTGCGCCGTGGCGGGCAAATTCAAGGAAAACCTGTCTGCAAAGGGTGTCCTTGATGCCTGTTGTCAGCTTTCCGTCGGAAAAAGTGCCTGCTCCGCCCTCGCCGAACTGAACATTGCTGTTTTCGTCAAGCTCCTTTGTTTCCCAAAAGGATTTGACTGCTCTCGTGCGGTTTTCAACGCAATCGCCTCGTTCTAAAACAATGGGTTTAAGTCCTGCCTTCGCAAGAGTTTGCGCCGCAAAAATTCCTGCCGGACCAAAGCCGATTACAACAGGACGGAGCTTGGAAACTCGCTTGTTTTCGGGCATTTCATATTTGAAAGGTGTGTATTTTTCTGCCTTGCCCTCTTTTGCACGGGCAAGTATAGCGTCTTCATCGCCGTCCACGGTCACATTGAGGTGGTAGACAAAATGCACCTCGCTCTTTTTGCGTGAATCTACAGCACGGCGAGCAACCTCTACGCTTTTTAGTTTGCGCGCAGGGCAGCGCAATACCTTTGCCGCAGCGGCAATAAGCTCGTTTTCTCCTGCCTCTATGGGCAGCTTAACCTGGTTAATTCTAATCATATGGGCTAATGTTCCTTAAAACTATGAATATGAAAACATTGTAGTATATTTTATTGCTTTTTTCAAGGGGGTTAAACTAAAGGCGGCAACAAAAAAAACACCGCTTTACCCTTTTGGGCAAGCGGTGCATTTTCGGTTTGTTGAAAAGTGAACTTATTTAAGCTCAACCTTTGCGCCAACTTCTTCAAGCTTAGCCTTCATAGCTTCAGCTTCGTCCTTAGAAACTGCTTCCTTGATAGTCTTGGGAGCGCCGTCAACAACAGCCTTAGCGTCTGCAAGGCCAAGACCTGTGATCTCACGAACAGCCTTGATAACCTTGATCTTCTCTGCGCCAGCCTCAGCGAGAACAACATCGAACTCTGTCTTCTCTTCTGCTGCTGCAGCTGCCTCTGCGGGAGCTGCTACTGCAACTGCTGCTGCAGCGGATACGCCGAATTCTTCCTCAACAGCGTGTACAAGCTCGGAAAGCTCAAGAACTGTGAGGCCTTTAAGTGTTTCAATGATTGAAGTAATCTTCTCAGACATGGTTTTAACCTCCATAAACAATTAGTAGTTTTGTTTTTTAGTTTAATAAAATTTGATTATGCTTCTGCAGGAGCTTCCTCAGCAGGAGCTGCTGCGTCTGCGCCGCCCTTATCAACAATAGCCTGAATAACACGGGCAAATGCGGAAATAGGAGCGTTGAAAGCGTTGCAAACTGTAGCGAGAAGTATTTCTCTGCTGGGCAGCTTAGCAAGGCTTGTGATTTTTTCGAGGCTGATGATTTCGCTATCAAGATAACCGCTCTTAACCTCGAAAGTTTTGCTTGAATCTGCATATTTGCAAAGGATTCTTGCAGCTGCAACATAGTCGTCTGCGCTTGTTGCGATAGCTGTTGTGCCGTTGAGAACTTCCTCAGGAATATCAAGCTCTGCTTCCTTAGCTGCGAGCTTGAGAAGAGTGTTCTTTACAACGGAGTACTTAACGCCGGCTTCTCTGAGCTCTTTACGGAGCTTAGTATCGTCAGCAACGGAAATACCGCTGTAGTTAACGATAACGCCTGCACAAGAATTTTTAAGATCTTCGGCGAGTGCTGCGACTGCCTGCTTCTTTTGTTCAAGAACTGCTGCGCTTGGCATGGTGAGTTCACCTCCGAAAAATAAATATCAAAAAAGCTCTGCCCACCGATTGGAGGACAGAGCATAAAAAACAAATTTGTTTGTTTCGCTTAGCTTCATCCTCGGCAGGCGGAAAACCTTTCAGCAATTAATGAATTGCACCTACTGTCTTTGGAACAGCTTGGATATGATAACACATTGACAATAGTTTGTCAAGAGTTATTTTTAAATTAACCAACCTTTGTGGGGTTAACACGGATGCCGGGACCCATTGTTGATGCAACTGTGCATGAACGGATGTACTGACCCTTTGTTGCTGCGGGCTTAGCCTTAATAACAGCATCAAGAAGTGTAGCGAAGTTTTCGCCGAGCTTCTCAGCACCGAAAGATGTTTTGCCGATGGGGCAGTGCATGATGTTTGTTTTGTCAAGTCTGTACTCGATTTTACCTGCCTTAGCTTCTTCAACAGCCTTAGCAACATCGGGAGTAACAGTGCCTGCCTTGGGGCTGGGCATAAGGCCACGGGGACCGAGAACCTTACCGAGACGGCCAACAAGACCCATCATGTTGGGAGCAGCGATACATACATCGAAATCCATGAAGCCTTCGCCCTGGATTTTAGCAACGAGATCCTCTGCACCGACAATTTCTGCGCCTGCAGCCTGTGCTGCATCTGCATCAGAGCCTTTTGCGAATACTGCAACGCGAACATTTTTACCTGTACCGTTGGGGAGAACAACAGCACCACGAACCTGCTGGTCTGCGTGGCGAGAGTCAACACCGAGGCGGATGTGTACTTCAACTGTTTCGTCGAACTTAGCTGCTGCAGTCTTTACTGCAAGCTCAAGAGCCTCATTGGGGTCGTAGAGCTTGTTTCTGTCAACGAGCTTTGCGCTCTCAATATATTTTTTACCGTGTTTCATTAGTCCGTTTACCTCCTGTGAGCATTAGTCAACAACAGTGACACCCATGCTGCGAGCAGTACCGGCGATCATGCTCATTGCACTCTCGATGTTTGCTGCGTTCAAATCGGGCATCTTCTGTTCTGCGATTTTTCTAACCTGCTCACCGGTTATTGTTGCAACCTTGGTCTTGTTGGGAACGCCTGAGCCGCTCTCAATACCGCAAGCCTTTTTGATAAGAACAGCTGCGGGGGGAGTCTTGGTTACAAAGCTGAATGTGTGATCAGCATAAACGGTGATTACGACAGGGATGATGAGACCCATGTCATTCTTTGTTCTCTCGTTGAACTCCTTGGTGAAAGACATGATATTAAGACCATGCTGACCAAGTGCGGGACCAACGGGCGGAGCCGGTGTAGCTTTACCGGCGGGGATTTGCAGCTTAACAAAGCCGACAACCTTCTGAGCCATTTGTTTGCACCTCCGAAATTGTGGTTGAGCGGAGCAGATTGAAAAGATTTTGCTCCTCCCACGGGACCTAAAGCCCCATAACACGGGATATACCCGAAGTTACCAAAAATAAAAATGAATTAGTCTACGGCAGGTTCTACCTGGTCAAGCTCAAGCTCAACAAGGGTTTCTCTGCCGAAGAATGCGGAAACAGTAACCTTAACCATGTTGTTCTCAAGGTCAATTTCCTGTACGGTTCCGCTGAAGCCGTCCATGATGCCGTCCATGATGTTGACTGTATCGCCAACTTCATAGCTGACTTCAATGCTGCGCTTCTCAACGCCCAATTTGAGCACTTCTTCCTCTGTCAGGGGAACGGGTTTGCTCTCCGGGCCGACAAAGCCTGTGCAGCCGCGTGTGTTGCGGATTACATACCAGGTGTCGTCAGTCATCTTGGGCTGTCCGTCTTCATCGTAGAATACTGCAAGCTTAACAAGAACATAGCCGGGGAAAACTTTACGCTCAACCTCGTGTGTGCTCTTGTCTTCACGAATTTCTGTTACGATTTCCGTGGGAATTTTAACATCTAAGATGTAATCCTGCATATTGCGGTTTTCAACGATTTTCTGGATACTGTCTGCTACTTTGTTTTCGTAGCCTGAGTAGGTATGGATAACATACCATCTTGCGTCATCAGCCATTGTTATCCTCCTTAATTGCGCTCAGCTCTGAATTATTCAGCTGAGGAAGTTTCTACTGAGGAAACTTCTGCTGAGGGAGCTTCAGTAGTGGGAGCGACTGTGGTTGCGGCGGTAGTTGCGGCAACCGTTGTTGTTTCAGCCTCAGAGGATACGGTGGTCTCTTCGCCGACTTTGATATCAAGAACGGCGTTTACACCGGCGGAAAGAGCAAAATCGACAAGCCAAATACCGGCACCGATAATAATAACAACGGCAAGAACGATACCGCTGTTCTTTAATACGGTTTTGGCGTTGGGCCATATAATCTTCTTGTTTTCACCCTTAAGGTCTTTGAAGAACTTGGCTATGGCCTTGCCCATGCGAACAAAAACGTTCGGGCCGCCGCTTTTGCCGGCCTTTTTCTTTGAGGCTTTTTCGGCTTCGGCAACCTTTTTAGCTGCCTCGGAGTTTTGGTCCTTTGCCATTTTCATAACCTCCCGATTATTTTGTTTCTTTGTGGAGAGTATGTTTCTTGCAGAATCTGCAGTACTTGTTCATCTCCAGCTTTTCAGGCGTGTTCTTCTTGTTTTTCATTGTGTTGTAGTTGCGCTGTTTGCACTCAGTGCAGGAGAGAGTAACCTTTACTCTTGCATCTCCGGCCATAATTCGGCACCTCCATTTTCAAATTGCCTCCCTCAAAAAAGGGCACAAAAAATAACCCTCTTACAGAGGTACAGATACTATACCACAAATAAGAGGATCAGGTCAAGCTTTTTTTTATATTTTGGGAATTTGCACAATCTGTATGTGCTGCAAGGCAGATGTGTTGGTACACCGTGTTTAAATAATTACATCGTCGCCTTCGTCGCCGCTGAGCTTATCGAGGGATGAAATGTTGCCGGAATCTATTCCGTCAAAATCCACATCACCCATTTTGACGCTTGCGGCAGAGGAGAAAAAGCATGAGCCGACAACAACTGCGAGCACGAGCAATATTGAAACGATGATTTTTCACATTTTTCATATAATTCATTCCTCAAAAAGCAATCCAAGATTTATTCCTTTAGTTTAGAATCATTATAGCATCGCCGTCAAATATCTACAAGGGGCAAAATCAAATTATAGTTGAGATATACAATGTTAAAAATATATTAATATATTCATTTTAGAAATAAAATGCTTGACACGGAGTTCCAAAAGTTATAATATACAATATGTAGTGTATAAATGGGGCATTATTTGCTTCGATGCTCTTTTCGAATATACTGCTGCAGCGGAACACAAGCCGGTTTTCCATTCCGCTGCATTTACGGTTTATTTAATTCATAACTTTTAATCAAAATTACCAAAGGAGGTGCCAAAGGTTTGAATTTAGGACTTGCAATCGCATTAATTGTTGCCGCTGCTGTAATATCGGGCGTTGTGTGCTTTATATTGGGCGGTTTACATAGGCGTAGGGTTGCCGAAGCAAAAATCGGTTCGGCTGACCAGGAAGCGGCCAGAATAGTCAACGAGGCGTTGGCTCAGGCTGAATCCAAAAAGAAAGAGGCAATTCTTGAAGCAAAAGACACAATTCACAAAGAGCGTACAGCGGCTGAAAACGAGCTGCGTGAAAGACGCTCTGAGGTTCAGAAGCAGGAACGCAGAAATCTTCAGCGAGAAGAGCTGTTGGATAAAAAAGCTGATAACCTCGACAAAAAGGATGAAATCCTCAACAGCAAAATAAAATCTGCTGACGCAAAGCTGGAAGAAATCGAAGCTATAAAGCGCAGTCAGTTCGAAATGCTTGAGCGTATTTCAAATTACACCAAGGAACAGGCACGGGAGTATCTTCTCAAATCACTTGAGGAAGAGCTCACAAGGGAGAAGGCTCATAAGGTTCTTGAATATGAGCAGAAGCTTCGTGACGAATCCGATACCATGGCGCGCGAAATTGTCGCAACGGCAATTCAGCGCTGTGCGGCTGAACAGGTTTCGGAAGCTACGGTTTCCGTTGTTGCCTTGCCTAACGACGAAATGAAGGGCAGAATTATCGGCCGTGAGGGTCGCAATATCCGTACCCTCGAGACAATTACCGGTGTTGACCTTATTATTGACGATACACCCGAAGCCATTACCCTTTCAAGCTTTGACCCTGTCCGCCGAGAGGTGGCAAGGCTCACACTTGAAAAGCTTATTTCCGATGGCAGAATTCATCCGGCACGCATTGAAGAAATGCACGAAAAAGCTCGCAAAGAGGTTGAACACACTATTAAGCAGGCCGGCGAAAGAGCTGTGCTTGATGCAGGCGTCAACGGCGTGCATCCGGAGCTTGTTAAGATTCTCGGCCGCTTAAAGTACCGCACAAGCTACGGTCAGAATGTTCTCGACCACTCTCTTGAGGTTTCTTACCTTGCAGGTCTTATGGCTGCCGAAATCGGTGCAGATGTTAAGCTTGCCAAGCGTGCAGGCTTGCTCCACGATATCGGCAAGGCTCTCGATCACGAGCTTGACGGCTCTCATATTGAGCTTGGCGTTGAGTATGCCCGCAAATACAAGGAAAACGAAAAGGTTGTCCACGCTATCCACGCTCACCACGGCGATGTTGAAGCGAAGACTATTGTTGCTTGCCTCGTTCAGGCAGCAGATGCTATTTCTGCCGCGCGCCCCGGTGCAAGACGCGAGAATGTTCAGAACTACATCAAGCGCCTTGAAAAGCTTGAGGAAATCTCCAACTCCTTTAACGGCGTTGAGCATTCCTTTGCAATTCAGGCAGGCCGTGAGGTTCGCATCATGGTTAAGCCCGAAATCATTTCCGATGACCAGATGGTTCTTCTTGCCCGTGATATTGTTACAAAAATTGAAGAAGAGCTTGAATATCCCGGTCAGATAAAGGTAAACCTTATTCGTGAAAACCGAGCGACGGACTACGCAAAATAAAACTGATGAATTTAAGCTTGAGGCAGGTTTTTGCTTCAAGCTTATTTTTTCGCTGTGAACTTTTCTGTTACTTTGCTGTGCTTGATTTATTTTTTATCGCATGATATACTCTACGAGAAAGAATATTTATATATGAAAGGTTGATTTTTTGCAGGCAATTATTTTGGCGGCGGGCTTTGGCAAAAGGCTACGCCCTATGACGGATGAAAAACCTAAATCCCTTGTTGAAATAAACGGCAAGCCGCTTATTATCAATGCTCTTGATATTTTAGATGCCTGCGGCGTAGAACGCACGGTTATAGTTGTTGGCCATATGCGTGAAAAAATTATCGAGGCTGTTGGTTACAGGCACGGCAATATGAGCATCAGCTATGTTGAAAACACAATATACGAGAAAACAAACAATGTATATTCCTTTTACCTGACAAAGGATTATATCAATCAGGATACTTTGCTTTTGGAGTGCGATTTGTTTTACCGTGAGGAGCTGATTCGTAAAATTGCCGCTTGCAGCGGTGAATGTGATATTATGGTAAGCCCTTACGATGCCGAAACAATGGATGGCACCGTTGTTTTTGCCGATAAAAACGATAAGGCCACAAGTCTTGTTGTCAAGCGTTTTCAGGGCGATGATTTTGATTACACAAATGCGCTTAAAACAGTTAATATCTACAAATTTACAAAAGATTTTTTGGCTAACAAATTTTATCCTGCGGTGGAAACCTATATCAAAACTCAGGATTTGGATAATTACTATGAGTTTATTTTGGGCTCATTGGTCTATTACGGCAACGATGTAAGAGTTTTGAGAGTCAGCCCCGATGAATGGGCGGAGGTGGACAGCCTTGCCGATCTTGAAGCGGCAGAGAAAAAATTTGCTGAGAATTGAACATTAATAATTATAGTAATTAATATAAGGGGCAGAAAGGTGAAAGCTTTTCTGCCTTATCGCTTTTCGCTTTTAAAGCCACTTTATATTTGTAAAAATTCTATGTATATCTTTACTAAAAATTATATTTATGTTATTATTTTTTAGTAGTAATACAAAAAATGCTTTTTTGAAAGGATGTATGTAATGGCTAAAAAAGAGGGATATGTAGTCCCTAAAAAAGAACTTAATATGTTCGCAATGGGCGCAATGGGTCAGGGCATGATTTATGCCATGATGTCAAGCTATATAAGCGACTATTATGTAAATGTTTTGCAGCTGCCCCTTGCATTTGTTTTGATTTTGATGCTGGGCGCCAGAATCTGGGATGCGATTAACGACCCGCTTATGGGCATGATTGCCGACCGCAGAGAGCCTACCAAGCGAGGCAAAATGAAGAAGTATATTGTTTATGCTTCTCCTGTTATTGCGATTATGACTCTGCTCATATATTACGCACCCAACGCAAGCAAAACTACCCTTATGATTTATGCTGCCGTCACATATATTGTGTGGGGTATGTCGTATACAATGGCCGATGTTCCTTTCTGGTGTCTGCCTAACCTTATGACTCACCGTGCAGACGAAAGAGGCTATGTAATTTCATACACGAAGAATCTGAACGGTATCGGTTCCGCTTTGCCGGAGGTTCTTTTCCTCGTGGCAGGCTTTACTTTACCTGCGCTTCTCGGCACAACAGGTATTGAATACGAGAAGCAGAGATATTTTATAATTGCGGCTGTTACGGTTGCAATAGGCATAGTAATGTATCTGAACTCCTACCGTTACATCAACGAGCGTGTTATTCCTCCTGTTAAAAAGCGTCAGCCCGGAGAGCCTTCTCAGCTCAAGCGCATATTCACCTGCAAGCCCCTCATGCTTGTTGTTGCAATGGGCGTTCTTTCAAGCGGAAGATATATGATTCAGGCGGCGGCGATTCATGTTGCCCGTTATGCCTTCTATATCGGCCCCACTCTTACTCCCGATATGACTTTGGAGGAGAGAACAAAATATATTTCCGAAAGCGTTTCTTCCGTTAAAACAATATTCCAGGTATGTGCAATAGTCGGAATGTTCGGCGCAATGCTGCTCATGCCTAAGCTCATGAGCAAATTCGATTACAAGAAGATTGTTATTACAACCTGCCTTGCAGGCTTTGTTTCAAGCATCTTCACTACAATTATCGGCTGGTTTACGGCAAACCTCTATATCTGTATTCCCTTTATTCTCGTTTCCTGTATTCCTCTCGGCGTTCTGAATGTAGTTTCCAACGCCATGATTGGCGACTGTTTGGATTATCTTGAGCTTAAAACAGGATACCGTGATAACGGCTTGGGCTCGGCATGCCAGGGCTTTGTAAATAAGCTTGGCAATGCCCTTGCAACAAGCGGTATTATATTAATGTATATGTTTATTGATATCGACCCCTCTATGATGCTCAGCAACGAGGTTGTTGTTGCGGCGACAGAGCTTACGAGAATACAGAATTTCGGTATGTTC
The DNA here is from genome assembly GCA_949297075.1 of uncultured Oscillospiraceae bacterium. GTDB lineage: Bacteria > Bacillota > Clostridia > Oscillospirales > Acutalibacteraceae > UBA8612. Next base: position 47,053 of record CASFRX010000038.1, read on the forward strand.
TCCCTTGTTTCCGTTGTTCCCGGCGTGAGCCTGCTGCTCTGCTCAATTCCCATGTTTTTCTATAAGATTTCCGGCAAGGAAAAGCAGAAAATCGTGGAGGAGCTTGCCGCAAAAAGAGAAAAGCAGGCAAAAGAAAAAATCGAGGCTTAAAATATGGCTAAATACAAAATTTCCAATCCCTACGAAAGCGTGAGCGAGCTTTTGGGTCAGGCGGAGAATCACTATAAAACCAATCTGCACACTCATTCCACTTATAGCGATGCCAATAATACCATGACCGAAATGGTAGAGGGCTTTTACGATAGGGACTTTGATATCCTTGCCTTTGCCGAACACGGAATATGGGGCAAGGAATGGGATAAAGAACCGACTATAATCCCCCTTTATCTGTTCCAAAATCTTTGGCACGGCAAGCGCAAGCATCCGTCTACCGAGCAGTTTAAGGCGATACAAAAGGGAACTTACAAAACCGGGAACAACGCCCGCACAAAAAGCAGAGGCATGATGTGCGTGCCCGGCGCAATAGAAGCAAATATGCTGACCTTAGTTAAAAACCATGTCAACGGGTATTTTACTGATGATGCCTGCGAGGGTATTTGCGGCAAGGAAAACGATTACGAAATTCCCATAAGAAAAATCGAAAACAGCGGCGGAGTTTCCCATATTAATCACCCGACGGATTGGCTGCAGGGCTATAAAAACCCGGAAAATGCAAGAAAACCCGAAAATGTGGAATTTTTTGCGGATTTGCTCCGCCGCTATCCCTCCTGCCTTGGCATCGAGGTGCTGAATATGGTAGATGGGCCTAACCGCTGCGACCGCATACTTTGGGATGAGCTTTTAAAGGTTTTGCTGCCCTACGGCGAGCGAAATGTATGGGGTTTCGGCAACAGCGATGCCCACAGAGTGCGTGAAATTGATACCGCCTTCATGGATTTTATTCTGCCGGAATATTCGCTTGAGAATTTGCGCTCCGCAATGGAAAAGGGAACATTTTTCCCACAGGCAAGATACGCCAAAAATGAGCTCGGCGAAGACTTTGTCGGCGAAGGCCCTATACCATGTGTTAAAGGGCTTTCCGTTGATAATGAAAATGATGTTATCAGCGTTTTAGGCGAAAGCTGCACGGCGGTTGATTGGATTGCCGACGGCGAGGTTATTAAAACCGATGAGGGTGCAAAATCCTCAATCAACCTTGTGGATTATGCGGATAGAATCGGTTGCTATGTGCGCTTTCAGCTCAGGGGCAAGGGCGGAATCTGTATGTCTCAGCCCTTTTTGTGCGATGACGGAGATATGGCTCGGTTGAGGAAGCCGATACCCGTAAAGCCCGTGCTGACAAAGGCTCAGCAGCGAAAAAAAGATTTTTTCAATACACGCCCCGGTGTTGTAATAGACAGATTGTTTTTAAAAAAATAAAAATGTGATTTTAGTTCAACCTCTGCAAGTCGGCGGTTGAACTAAATTATTACATTTAGTAACAAAAATGGAAATATGGCTTGACATATTTTAAAAATGTGTTAAAATTTTATTCATATTTTAGAAGCATAATTGTCTTTTATGATTTCTTGAAATGTATGAGGGCTTAATTTCAGTTAAAGAAACAGAAAGGCAATGGCACTATTTTTTGTGCAAAATAAGGAGAAATAGATGGGCAAGGCAAGAAAAAGCGAGGTTTATGCACCTCCGACCAAAACTTTCTATAAGGTTAGAGAGTTTAACGATTTAAAAGAGCTAATGCGCCAGACAAAGGAGCTGTACGGCGAACGCAACGCCTTTGAAATTAAAAAGCGCGGTAAAAGCGGAATGCAGTATATCACCTATAACGAGTATTGCGATGAAATTGATGCGCTCGGTACGGCGCTTATCAGTATGGGCTACAAGGGCAAGCACCTTGCAGTCTGCGCAAATAACTGTTACGAGTGGTGTCTTTCATATATGGCAATCGTCAACGGCGTAGGCGTTGTCGTTCCCATAGATAAAGAGCTTCTTTTCCCCGATTTAAACGGTATATTCGAAAAGAGCGAAACTAAGCTCCTTTTCTGCGATGAAAATTTGCTCAAAATTCTTGAGCGAGATAAAATGGATCCCGAAATTCAGATCGTCTGTTTTGATTACGATAAAGATCAGGATGGCATTTTGGCGTTCAGAGGCCTTGTAGAAAAGGGCAAAGAGCTTCTTCGTAAGGGGAATAAGAGCTTTTTAGAGGCTGAAATCGACCCTGATAAGATGTGCTCTCTTCTCTTCACTTCGGGCACTACGGGTGCGGCAAAGGGCGTTATGCTTTGCCACCGAAACTTCTGCTTCGAGGTTAAATCCGCAATGGGCGTTCTGAAAATTAAGCCTGAAGATTGCGGTATTTCAATGCTGCCCCTGCACCATACTTACGAGAGCACAATTATTTTGTTTTTTGCCCCTTATTGCGGCGCAAAGGTTACTTTCTGCGATGGCTTTAAATATGTTTTAAAGAATATGAAGGAGTTTACTCCCTCTGTTTTTGTTGCCGTTCCCCTGATTCTTGAAACTGTTCACCGCCGCCTTATGCAGCAGATTAAAGCTAAGCCCCACGGTGAATTTCTGTTCAAATTCGGCTCTAAAATTTGCAAAATTGCAGGTAAATTCGGCGTTGATCTGCGCAGTGTTTTCTTCAAAGAAATTCAGGAAGCTTTCGGCGGCAAAATGCGCCTTATTATCTGCGGAGCCGCTCCCATTCGTCCCGAAATTTTGCGTGATTTTGATGCTTTCGGAATCCAGATTCTCTTCGGCTACGGCTTAACTGAGTGCGCTCCCCTCGCCGCAATGAATAACGATAAGCTTCACCTTGCCGAATCCGTTGGTCTTGCTCTCCCCGGTACACAGGCGAAGATAATAGACCCTGACCCGCAGACCCATTCCGGCGAGCTGTGCGTCAAGGGCGATATGGTTATGCTCGGCTATTATAATAACCCCGAAGAAACCGCAAAGGCCATTGATGAGGCCGGCTTCCTGCATACGGGAGACCTTGCAAAAATCGACGAAAAGGGCAGGATATATATCAGCGGCCGCATTAAAAATGTTATCGTCACCGATAACGGCAAGAATATCTACCCTGAGGAGCTTGAATATCATCTGAGCCTTAATCCTCTTGTCAATGAGGTTATGGTCTATGCAGATACCAATACAAAAGGCGAAACCTTTGTTAAATGCTCCATTTTCCCCGATACCGAAGCTCTCGGAGAAATAGGCAAGGCAGATTGCTCGGAAGATGAGCTGCGTGAGGTTTTCTCCGCTGTTATCAAAGAGGTTAATCAGAAATTGCCGCACTATAAGCATATTCGCGGCTTCCAGCTGCGCAAAACGGAGTTCCTTAAGAGCGCGTCCAAGAAGATTCTTCGTTTTAAGGAAGAAAACTTCACATCAGGCGAATAAGTTAATATGTTCCTCTCAGGGGCTGTCGCAGAGACAGCCCTTTTAAATGCCTCAACGGCAAAGTGCCGTTCCAAATGCCTCAATACAGTTGATTTGTTCAAGAAAGCATAATCTGCGGATATCTCAACAGCTTTCCAATATACGGTCGCAAGGCGACACCAACTACCTCAATACAATAGATTTATTCAAGAAAGTGTAATCTGCGGATATCTCAACATATTTCCAATTTAAGGTCGCAAGGCGACACCAACTACCTCAATACAATAGATTTGTGCAGGGGAGTGTAAACTGCTTCAATAGATATCATTTATATTTATTCTCCGGTTGCTTCATATTCTGCAAAGTAAAAACCAACTAATAATTACAGCGTACCTTCAAAGGAGGTAGCTGTAAGATTTTTCAGGTGATTAATAATGAATGAAAAAATAATTCTGGCTTCTGCCTCACCTCGCAGGCGTGAGTTGCTCAGCTTGGCAGGCTTTGATTTTGATGTAGTAACTGCTCATGTCAATGAGGTGTTGGACCCTGAGCTTGAGCCGCAGGCGCTTGTTATGAGCCTTGCAGAGCAAAAGGCGAGAGCTGTGGCAAAAAAGCACAAAGAGCAGATTGTCATAGGCGCAGATACGGTGGTTGTGCTGGAGGGCAAGGTCTTGGGCAAACCGAAGGACGAGGCTGATGCGGCTAAAATGCTTAAATCCCTTTCCGGCAAGGCGCATGAAGTTTTTACAGGGGTCAGCATAATAAAAAACGAAAAATCACATTGCTTTTTTGAACGGACAAAGGTGAAGTTTTGCGAGCTTGATGATGAGCAAATCAGAACCTATGTGGCAAGCGGCGAGCCAATGGATAAGGCGGGAGCCTACGGAATACAGGGTAAGGGCTGCGTGCTTGTAGAGGGAATAGAGGGCGATTATTTCAATGTGGTTGGTTTCCCTGTTTCACGGTTCTGCCGAGAAATGAAAAAGTTGACAAAATAAATATATGTGATATAATTAACCGTGATTTGAATTTGAGTTTCATTTTCAAATTGCGGTTTTTGTCATAATTTATATAAGGAGTAGGGTTATGCCTGAATATAATACAAAACAGCGTGAAGCGCTTCTGCGTTTTTTTGAAAATAACTCAGATAAGCATTACACGGCGGCTGAAATTGAATTAAGATTGGCGGCAATGGGCGAAAAGCTTGGCAAAGCAACTGTTTACCGCCGCTTGGACAGATTGGTTGATGAGGGGCTTGTGCGCCGCTTTGTTGCGGATGACGCTAAAAGCTGCTGTTACCAGTATGCAGGGGGAGAGGGCTGCAAAAACCATTTTCACCTGAAATGTATGTCTTGCGGCGAGCTTATGCACATAGAGTGTGACTATTTAGACGAAATGAAAGCTCATATTTTGGAGCATCATGGCTTTATGGTTGATATATCCAAAATAACAATATGCGGAGTGTGTGAAAAATGCAGAAAGTGAAAAGAATAATTGCCTGCGTGCTTGCCGTGTGCGTGTTATGCGGTTTAGCAGGCTGCGGCGATGCCGGTAAAAAAGAAAAAAGCGACAAACTGAGCATTGTCTGCACCCTTTTTCCTCAATATGATTTTGTCAGGGAGATAGTCGGCGGCAAAGCTGATGTAACCCTTTTGCTCACTCCCGGTACGGATAGCCACAGCTATGACCCGAGCCCTGCCGATATGGTGAAAATTAGCGAGTGCGATTTGTTTGTTTACACAGGTAACCTTATGGAAGCTTGGACGGCTCAAGTCATAGAAACATTGCCTGAGAGCGTAAAAGTGCTGAATGTTTCCGATGGATTAGAGCTTTCGGCAGTTAAGCATGAGGACAAGGAAGATATTGACGAGCATGAGCACGAGCATGCGGCAGACCCTCATGTGTGGACAAATCCTCAAAACGCAGTTAAAATAAGCCGCAGAATTGCTGATATGCTGTGCGAAATTGACCCGGATAATACCGATGAGTACACGGCGTCTGCCAATGAATATATTAAAAAGCTTGAAGCTTTGGATGAAGAAATTGAAAAAACCGTAAAGGCTGCGGACTACAAAAAGATAGTTGTTTGCGACCGCTTTTCAATGCACTATTTCTGTCAGCGTTACGGGATTGACTATATAGCCGCTTTTGATTCCTGCACAGCCAACACCGAGCCAAGCCCTGCCGTTATAGTTGAAATAACAAAAGAAGTTAAGGAGAATAACATTCCTGCTGTTTTTGCGGCTGAGCTTTCAAACCGCAAGGTGGCAGACGCTGTAGCTGAGCAAACAGGGGCAGCGGTGCTGGAGCTTCATTCCTGCCACAATCTTTCGGCAGAGGATTTTGATGCCGGAGAAAGCTATTTGTCCTTAATGCAAAGAAACTTGCAAAACCTTAAAATTGCTTTTGGAGAAGCATAATGGAACGAATAATTGAAGTTAAAAATTTATGTATGAGCTACGAGCGTGCAGAAGTTTTGCACGATGTGAGCTTTAATTTGTCCGCAGGCGAGTGGCTGAGCATCGTCGGCGAAAACGGAAGCGGAAAGACAACTCTGCTCAAGGGCATAGCCGGTCTGTTGCCTGTTAAAGGCGGCGAAATCAATTTCAGCAGCGGCGTCTCAAGAAAAACAATAGGCTATCTGCCTCAGCAAACTGCAATTCAGCGGGATTTTCCTGCTTGCGTGCATGAGGTTGTGCTTTCAGGCTGTACAGGCTCAAACAGAATATTGGGTCTGCATTCTGCCGGTGATAAAAAGAGAGCCCATGAAGCTATACATGAGCTGGGTATCGAGGAAATACATCATAGACCTTATTGCGATTTATCGGGCGGCCAGCAACAGCGTGTGCTTCTTGCACGCGCTTTTTGTGCAACGCAAAAGCTGCTGCTTCTTGACGAGCCCGTAACGGGTCTTGACCCTGTGGTTTCTGCGGAAATGTATGAATCTATCAAGACCCTTAACGAAAAGCATGGAGTTGCGGTTATAATGGTATCACACGATATTGCAGGCGCCGTAAAATATTCCGATAAAATATTGCATATAGGCAACGGTGTGGAGTTTTTCGGCACAACGGCGGATTATAAAACGAGCAGTTTGGGTCGCCGCTTTGCAGGAGATTGAGGTAATTTTTGATGTGGCTTTTGTTGGCTTTGCTTTCAGCCTTATTTGCGGCGCTGACTTCCATCCTTGCAAAAATAGGAATTGACGGTGTTGATTCAACTCTTGCAACAGCGATTAGAACGGTAGTCGTATTGTTTATGTCATGGGGTATGGTGTTTGCTGCAAACTCTCAAAACGGACTCGGAGAAATTTCCAAAAGAAGCTGGATATTCTTAATTCTTTCCGGCCTTGCAACGGGCGCATCATGGCTTTGCTACTATAAGGCTTTACAGCTCGGCGACGCTTCAAAGGTTGTGCCCATTGATAAGCTGAGCGTTGTTATAACCCTTGTGCTTGCTTTTGTGTTTTTGCATGAGCAGTTTACATGGAAATCGGCTCTCGGCTCGGTGCTGATTGCGGCAGGTACGCTTTTAATGGTGGTTTAATACAAGTATAAGACAGGGGACGGCTTCTTTTTCAAGACACAGAACCGTCCCTTGTACTGTGTGTCTTGCATACATATTGGAGTAATTCGAAAAGAGGAAACAGAGTAAATGGATTATAATAAAAAAATAGTAAACGAGTTATGGCAAGAGCATGAGCCGTATATTCGTAAACTATGTACATATAAACTAAAAAGTTTACCTGATTATGCAGATGATTGCGTTCAGGATGTTTTTCTTGATTTATCTGATGCTTTGCATAAAGGAAAGGTAATAGAATACCCCAAAGCTTGGTTGACAAAGGTCGCAAATAACAAAATTAAAGATATTTATGCACAAACAAAAAAAGAAGCAGAAAAGATAGTCCCTTTTGAATCCGAAAATCTTAACAACACATACTCAGGTGTCGTTCATGATGAATATTTTTCAATTGAGGATGAGCAAATTCCGGTTCTTAAAGGAAAAGTTATTAATATGCTTGATGATAAAGAACAGCAATTACTATATGACAGATATACATTAAACAAATCCATTTCCGTAATTGCAAAAGAATATAATACTACAGAGAATAACATTTATCAGAAACTATTTAGATTAAAACAAAAAACAAAAATGTTAATTGAAAAAGTATTAAACGAATAAAAATTTATAAATTTTTGTAAGAAATCTAAATATGTCAGACTATATAGTTGGAGGTAGAATAAATAATGCTTACAGATAAAGAGTTTTTATCCTTCATCAACGATAAATCACTTGACGGTTCATTAGAAGAAAACCTTAACAGAATAATTGATGAAGAGATGGAAAAGTCCGAAGAAGAAATGGATACAGAGCTTATTGAGTACTGTTTAGATAAATTAAGCAAGCTCGAAGCTGAAACATTTGACACAGAAGAAAAGAAAGGCAATGGTGATTCCAATGGTAAACACATAAAACTCAAATTCAAAAAGGTTATTGCTATTGCCGCCGCAGTTGCAGCATTACTCGTTGGCACAGTATCGGTATATGCTGTTGTATTTGATGTAAATTTATTTGATGGTATTGTTGAATTTTATAATGATTATATTCGTATTAATTTCGACAAAACCGATGATAAAGCCGATGAATATCAGCTTCTCAATACAGAACTTGCAAAGGAACTTGCGGATAATGGGTTTAATGAAGTGCTCTTACCTGAGGCTTTTTTCTCAGAATATTATGAAATTCAGAAAATGGAGTATGATGTTACGGAAGTTGTTATAACTGCAAATATAACTTTTAATTATGAGAATAAACATGGTTACATTAATATAAGCAAATATTCTATGAGAGAAATTGTGCCGGATTTTGAATTTCTTAATGTTACAAGTAATATTGAAGAACTGACAATAGGCAACACAACTGTATACTGTTTTATGCAAGATGATGCTGCGGCAATTACTTATAGGGATGGATTATCAATTTATTTCATTCAAATTCCATTGAAATTAGACGATGCAATAGAATTTGCAAAAACTATAAAATAAGGAGTGTCTATCATGAAAAAATTTATATCAATATGTTTAGTTTTATTATCAATTTCAAGTATGATATCAATTAATGCTTTTGCAGCGGATTTGGTTAATGAGAAAATTCTTGTAATAGAAAATGACATTATAGAAGAAGTATATGGATTATACAACACAAATAATAGTTCAAATATAAGCTTAATGTCAACAGGATTAATAGTGAGAAAATCCTTGAAATTATCAAAAACCTCAAATAGTTTAATAATTACTGCTACAACAGAAGGCAATGCTGATGTAAAAAAATGTGGTTTTACTTATATTAAATTACAGAGATTAATTAATGGCACTTGGACAG
>CASFRX010000039.1 GCA_949297075.1 uncultured Oscillospiraceae bacterium
AAACGGCAAGCATAGTGCTTTTTGGCTACATATTTTCGATACAATTCCCCCTAAATGATAGTCAAAGTTAAACGATTGTTTTAACCTAATCTTTTCTGTAATACTTCACTATGCGCTCGGGCGCATTTATCGACAGTCTGAAGCAGCTGCTTTTTGCAGTTGCTTTTTTCTTTGCCATAATATATAATTATATGTGGAAATATTTGCTTTTTACAGGAGGAAAAATTATATGTCTTCATCTGTTCTGTGGTATAATTCGCCTGCAAAGGCTTGGACTCAGAGCCTGCCCATAGGAAACGGCACTTTGGGCGCAATGGTTTGGGGCGGCAAGGAAAACGAAACTATTAACCTCAACCATGATGAGCTGTGGTCAGGCAAACCTAAAAATACAGTCCGTCAAGGCGCTCCGGAAGCTTATAAAAAGGCTCAAAAATTGGCCTTGGAGGGAAAGCTTAATGAGGCTCAGAAAGAGCTTGAAACAAATTTTCAGTCTGTTTTCAGCCAGGCTTATATGCCTGTAGGCGATTTGAAATTTAGCTTTGAGCTTAGCGGCTCTGTTAAGAATTATAGGCGCAGCCTTGATTTGGCTGCAGCAATCGCCGCCGTTGAATTTACCTGCAAGGGTGTAGAATACAAAAGAGAATACATAGCGTCAAATCCCGATAAAGCTATCGCCGCAAAGCTCACCTGCAGCGAAAAAAAGCTCAGTTTTACATTGGGTTTGAGCTCAAAACTGCGTTCTCACAGCACTGTTGAGGGCAATATATTATATCTTGACGGAGAATGCCCGGGTGAGCAGATAAAGCCCGATAATTCAACCTGTCCCATGTATTTTGATGAGGACGAAAACCGAGGCATGCGATACAGGGCTGCCGTAAGAGTTGAAACAGACGGAAAAACAGACAGAAAAGATAACTGCATAGAGGTTAAGTCGGCAAGCTATGCCTATGTATATTTCGTCTGTGAAACAAGCTTTAACGGCTGGAATAAGCATCCTTTCCTTGAGGGTAAAGAATATATAGAGCCTTGCATGAGCCGTCTTGCCGCTCTGCCTGCTTATGATGCGATAAAAGCGGCGCATTTGGCAGATTACACCGAGCTTTATAACCGCGTTAAGCTTGATTTGGGCGGCGAAGAATCAGATTTACCCACAGATAAGCGCCTTGTTTCATTCAAACGGAAAAAAGACGATATTTCTCTTATTACTCTTGTATATAATTTCGGCAGATATCTTGCTATTTCCTCTTCTCGCAAAGGCTCTCAGCCCTCAACCTTACAGGGTATATGGAACGACAAAATGGTTCCTCCGTGGAACTCAAACTATACGGTAAATATAAATACGGAAATGAACTATTGGCCCGTTTTGATGTGCCGTATGCCTGAGGTTAATCTGCCTCTTATTCAAATGGTCAAAGAGCTGAGCGAATCAGGTGAAGCTGCGGCTAAAGGTCAGTATGGCGCCAGGGGATGGGTTTCTCACCACAATGTTGATTTGTGGCGGCTTTCCACTCCTGTTGCAGGCAATGCTCAGTGGGCGTCGTGGCATGGCTCATCAGGCTGGCTGTGCGAGCACCTTTTTGAGCATTATGAATATACAAACGATGTTGATTATCTGAGAGAAACCGCATACCCGATTATGAAAGGTGCGGCAGAATTCTATCTTGATATTTTGGTTGAGCATAACGGAAATTTGGTTTTGTCTCCCGGCACTTCTCCGGAAAACAGCTTTTGGTATGAGGGGAAGGTTTGCAGCGTGGCAAAGTATGCAACCATGTCAATGTCAATCGCCCGCGAGCTGTTTGAAAACTGCGTAAAGGCTTGCGGCATTTTGGGGATTGATGAAGATTTTGCAAGTCAGCTCGAAGCGGCTTTAAAGAAGTTTCCGGCCTTTAAGCTTGGCAGTGAGGGTCAGCTTCTGGAATTTGATGATGATTATAAAGAATTTGAAATTCATCACAGGCATTGCTCTCACCTGTATGCACTGCATCCTGCAAGGCTGATTACTGCCGACGGCACACCCGAATTGGCTGATGCCTGCCGCAAAACTCTTCAGCGTAGGGGAGATAACGGCACAGGCTGGAGCTTGGGCTGGAAAATCAATTTTTGGGCAAGGCTTTTCGACGGCGACCATGCCTTAAAGCTTATTGAAATGCAGCTGCGCCCCGTTAAGAGCGTGGGCATAAACTACGGCCACGGCGGCGGTACATACGAAAATCTGTTTGATGCGCATCCGCCGTTCCAGATTGACGGTAATTTCGGCTTCGTCAGCGGAATCACGGAAATGCTTGTCCAAAGCCACGATGGCAGAATTTATCTTTTGCCTGCTTTGCCGAAAAAGTGGCAAAACGGCAGTATAAAGGGCGTTCTTGCAAAGGGCAATGTTATTGTCGATGTTGAATGGAAAAACGGCTCTGTAGCTAATTACAGCCTTGAGGGCAAGGGCGAATTTACCGTAGTTATTGACGGCAAAGAAAATCCCGTTACCTTAAATGACGAAAAGAAGTGCTTTAGTAAATGAGCAACTAAACTCAAATTAATAGTTTTACATCAGGCAATGTGGCTAAACAGCTCGTCGTTTTCTCTCGGACTTTGTTTTTGTTCAAATTAAGCGTTGCAGTCGTCGAGGGACACGATAATAAATATATGGAAAGAGGAATATTATGAAAAAATTATTTCAATGTTTTTAGTGTTTGCAATGATGATTTCGTCATTCTTCTTAACAGCCTATGCAGAAAATGAAATTACTGAAGAGAAAGATGAAAATGAAATTGTTGCCACCGTTTCTCTTTGTTCATGCTTATATGTTTTTCCGATTAAAGGACATACATGGATATATGTTGAAAATCTGTCAGACGAAGTTCAGCGTGTTGGTCTTTATGATTTGCCCGTGGGTGAAGGTATGTCTGTCGGTACATACTCTTTCTCGGCTTCGGACGGATGGGGTGTATACTATAATGTAGAATGTTATCGACAGAATCGTGACAATAATTTAGAAAATATTTGGTCAGTAACAAAAGAACTGACCCAAAGTGAACTTGATACTCTGAGCAAAGCATTGGCAAATTATGTAAACTATTGGGATTTCTATTTTAATTGCGCTTTCTTCGCTTTTTCAATCTGGAATTCAGTTTCTAGGGACTTTTTGATTCCGCTTGTATTACCCGGAATTTCTCATATTCAAGTTATGATGTTAGGCGCAAAAAAAGGTGTACTTCAGTTGTACGAGGTAAAGCCGGAGCAAGTTTTCAGACAGAGAGGTTCTCTCGGCTCTGCTTATCTTGAACCTGTAAGCGATAAAACACTAAACGGTTGACAAATAAGGTCACAATATCCGGCATAAAAAGGTGTTTACAATATGTTACAAACAGTAATTGCAATTACTTTAGGAATAATATCATTAGTTTGTTTTGTTCTCGGATATAGGCAGCTGAAGGAAAAAGGCGCTTTGCTCAATAACGCATATTTGTATGCAAGCGAAGCGGAACGAGAAAAAATGAACAAAAAGCCCTATTACAGGCAGTCAGGAATTATATTTATTTTGATAGGTGTAATTTTCGCCGTAAATGCAGTTGAAGTCAAGCTGATGTTAGGTTGGCTTTTGTGGTTGGTAATGGCTTTAGCTGCTGTAACAATAGCTTATGCCGTTGCTTCAAGCGTAAAAATCAATAAAAACAATAAGCAGTAATAAGATACAAAACAGATATAAAACGCAAAAAAATACCACTTCTGAAATTAATCGGAAGTGGTATTTTGATACTTAAGCGGTTTTGTGATTAGCAGTTAATTCCCTTTTTTGCCGCTTCAAAGTCCTCTTCAATTTCTTTGGAGGGCTTTTTGGTGAGCAGGGAAACAACAACAATGAGAATGCTTGAGAAGATGAAAGCGGGAAGAAGCTCATAGATAGCGAATGCACCGCCGAGCCGGCTGATGCCAAGCTTCCAGATGAATACCATAGCTGCGCCGCCGACCATGCCTGCAACTGCGCCCGCACGGGTTGTGCGCTTCCAGAACAGGGAGAACAGCATAAGCGGGCCGAAAGTTGCGCCGAAGCCTGCCCAAGCAAAGGAAACGATGTTGAATATTACGCTGTCTTTATCAAGAGCAATAACCATAGCAATAAGTGTGATTACGAGCAGAGTGATTCTGGAAACGGTCATAACCTGCTTATCTGTAGCGTTCTTCTTTGCAATACCCTGATATATGTTCTTTGCAAAAGCGGAAGCCGCAATGAGCAAATATGAGTCTGATGAGCTGATTGTAGCGGCGAGAATACCTGCCATAACAAAGCCTGCAAGAAGGGGAGGCAGGAAAGAAGTTGAAAGAGCAATGAAGATGTTTTCTGAGCCGGGCTTTGTGAGCAGTGTTGTGTGGTATTCGGGGTTGAGCTGAGCATAAACAGCTCTGCCGATGATACCGATGAATACAGCAACTGCAAGGGAAATTATTACCCATACCATAGCAATTCTTCTGGAACGCTTAAGCTCATCTTCCTTGCGGATAGCCATGAATCTGAGAAGAACCTGAGGCATACCGAAGTAACCCAGACCCCAAGCCAGCATTGAAAATACATTGAGCAAGCCGTAGTCTTTTTCTGCGCCGAAGAGGGG
>CASFRX010000040.1 GCA_949297075.1 uncultured Oscillospiraceae bacterium
AAACTTGCAAAGCATTTGATTTGGAGTAACAATAAATCGATGAGAACGCTCGGAAGAAAAAGTCCTGTTCAACTTCTCGCAGAGAAGCTGGCGGCGTAGGCGGCGCCGTTTTTGAACGCCTTTTGAGCGGAGCGTAGCGGAACGAAAAAGGCGTTCAAAAACATTGTACTATATTTTGACTTATTTTTTGCCCAAAATGGGTCACATCTATTTACAACGCAGAATTTTGAAACCAATTATTTACATAATCACCTTGAATAAATACCGACATTATGGTATAATAAAACATCACAATGTTAGGAGGTGATTTTAGTGAAGGCTCAAGTTTATACGTTGCATATAGCTTACGTTGACTACGAGGACAAGATTTCAAGGACAGTTGAAGTGTCGGGCAATAACACCGTCGCACAGCTTGGTTACTTGATTCTTCATACGTTTGATACGTTAGCATATCACGCATTTGAGTTCACGCACAAAGACACTCCCTACGTTTTGCCCATGATATTGGAAGAAAATGATATTGAAGGTGCAATCGATGCTACACAAGCTAAGTTGCACGAACTTGGTCTTTCTGTAGATGAGAAATTCACTATGGAATATGACTATGGCTCTTCTCATACCTTCAACATCAAAGTGCTTGCAGTATCAGATATGCCGAGAGGTGCTTGGAAAAGATACCCTCGCATATTGGAAGGAAAAGGTCGTGGAATCTTGGATGACATTTCTCCCGAACAATTTGCTTCATTCATCGAGCAAATCGATTCGACAGGAAAATCTGACATTCACGTAACTCGTGATGGTAGGGATGTTATTTGGGATTACCGTGATTTCAAACTCGAAGCTGAAAATATTTTATTAAAATTCGGCGTTGATCGAGTCCGCAGGGCTTACGAATGAGAGTCGTAATTTAAGGGTGAGCATTGGAGTGCTCCATTGATGAGTGTGTTCCAAAATGTCGCTATCCTCTCAATGTTGTGTGATACATAGGTTTTGTTGCAAGCATGGTGTATGAAAGGCCGGAAAATAGCGGAAGCTTTCACCTCCGATCATCACCAAGGGATAAGTATACCCTCTGCAAAAACAGAGGGCATCTAAATTGTATTTACATATAAAATTTCCCATCAGGCATCCAAATCGTAGTCATGGGACAAAAAAGACGGTTGCTTCGGCAATCGTCTTTTTTAATTAAATTCGCCTGCAGCGAGTAATATTAGCTTGATCTTTTCCTTTTACTTATCGTTAGGCCTCTCTATTTTCGGCAAGTCCCAACGGAAATGTGCCGCCAATACACGAATAGCGACAATAACCGCAAAGGTTATCATTATTGATATGTTTTCGGGAATGAATTTGCGGGAAAAGTAATAGCAAACCGTTCCCATAATAACGGCGGTTGCATAAACATTTTTGCAGAATATCATAGGTTTTTCACGGCTCATAACATCACGCAGCAAGCCGCCTCCTACAGCGGTGAAAACTCCCATAAAAATAACAAAAGACCATTTATCTCCATAGCCTGCCTGAATAGTAACCTGAACGCCGGAAATAGTAAAAGCTGCCAAGCCGAAAGCATCGAATACATTGACTATTTCGTTGATTTTCATGAAATTTTCAAAGAAAAATGTTTTAAAAATCTCCGCCAAAACAAAAACTACAGTTCCGCTTATAAGCGCACACAGCAAATGGGTAAATTCAAAAAAATTTCGTGGCGGAAATACACCCAAAAATATATCTCGCATTGCACCGCCGCCTAAAGCGGTCACCATAGCCAAAAACACTACGCCGAAAACATCCATTTTTCGCTGAATGGATATCATAGCGCCGGAAATTGCAAAAGCTATTATTCCGATAAATTCGGTTACTTCAAAAAAAGATGTCATAATTCATTTTCCTTTATGTAAAATCACAAAACACATTATACACATGCAAATCTCAAATTGCAAGGATTAACACCCTTTAAGCTACAGTATTCTTCACACTAATTTCACAATTTCACTCATTGATAGATTGATGTTGATATGATATAATGAATGTACCTGAGCAAAGTTATGCAAACCGCCTAAGTGCAGATACGGTTAAAAGATCTGCCCTCACCGAAAAGATAGATTCATACGAAATTTACTTTAGACTTAAAGACGAAAAAGTCCGGTAGCAGGCAAAAGCGTAGGCGCAGTTTGCGATGTTATTGAGGCACATGAGGTTGCACAAGAAGCGCACTCCTTTGCAACTCACTGCTATGACTGCGAAATCAACGCAAAAATCGACAAAGAAAGCGGAAAAATTACACACATAACCTATTGCATTCCTGTTATTTTGAGCGTTACCGTAGAAATGTTCGGTACTCACGATGCTACGGTTCAATCTACATTCATTAAAGATTACACGGTTACATACTGATTCTTTTCCTGAGGTGAAACGCCATGAATCTGCTACATCTCAAATACGCTGTTGAAATAGCTGAAACATCATCCATGACCAAGGCCGCTGAGAATCTTTACACTTCTCAGCCCAATCTCAGCCGTGCTATGCGTGAGCTCGAAAGCACATTGGGAATAACTATTTTCAACAGGACTTCAAAAGGCATATTTCCAACCCCCGAAGGTGACGAATTTTTGGGATATGCGAGAAAAATACTTTCTCAGGTTGATGCGGTAGAAGAAATGTATCGAGGCGAGAAAAGGCAGGTTCAAAAATTTTCCATATCTGTCCCCCGTGCCAGCTATATTGCCTGCGCTTTTACGGAATTTTCAAAACAGCTGAACACACAAATGCCGGCTGAAATTTTCTACAAAGAAACAAACTCCATGCGAGCTGTAACAAACATACTGAATAACGACTACAAGTTGGGCATTTTACGCTATCAGTCACAGTATGAAACAAATTTCCGCACTATGCTTGAAGATAAGGGCTTGGACTATGAAACTATTTGTGAATTCAGCTATGTTCTCATGATGAGCCCAAAGCATCCTCTTGCAGACAAAGAAGAGATATTGCTTGACGATTTGAACCAATACACGGAAATCGCTCATGCCGACCCTTTTGTGCCCTCTATGCCGCACAGCACGGTTAAAAAGAACGAAATCTCCGATAAGGTAGATAAGCATATTTTTGTTTTTGAGCGTGCAAGCCAAATGGATATATTATCTGAAATGACAAGTTCTTTCATGTGGGTATCCCCTGTCCCTCAGCAGCTGCTTGACAGACACGGACTTATAACACGCACCTGCAAAGAAAACACAAGAACATATAAAGACATTCTGATTTACAAAAGCGATTATAAATTCTCAAAGCTTGACAATATGTTCATCGAAGAGCTTATGAAAATCAAAAAACAGTTTAACAAATCTCTTAGATAATCAATTTTAGCCGTTCAAAGCGCAATGCTCTGAGCGGCTTTTTTTAGAATATTAAAGCATCTTGCGCATAATATTTACATAGGAAGTGGTTTAATTATGCACAAGAAAACAATAAGCTATGTTATAAGCGTTGCCTTAGCGCTAATAGTCGGCTCTGCTTCGGCTTTACTCACAAGCGACAGCATGGATATCTATTCCTCTGTTCAAACCCCACCGCTTTCGCCGCCGTCAATAGTTTTTCCAATCGTATGGACTATTCTTTTCACCCTCATGGGCATAAGCGCCGCAAGAATTTATATCGCAAACGATTATCAATTTAGCAGTGCACTTATTATTTACGCAGTTCAGCTGGCGATGAATTTTGCATGGAGCCTTATTTTCTTCAACGGAAGATATTTCCTGTTTGCCTTTATTTGGCTGTTGGTGCTTTGGGTACTAATACTTACAATGATTATAAAGTTCTACAGAATTGATAAAACTGCCGCTTTGCTCCAGATACCTTATTTGCTTTGGGTCACTTTTGCCGGATACTTAAACTCAGGAATTTATTTGCGGAATAGATAAATTTTGGAGGCAGAAGCATGCATCATCAATCCGTCTTCAAAAATCGGATGAAGATTAACTAAGCCTCCTGCTCTGAAAAACATTTCTTCCGCTAAAATATGGGAATGACCCGTACCGAAAAAAACACCTTTCGTTTTTCGTAATAGTGGCGGCAAGCTCACGGGAAGCTGATTCAATGGAAGTAATTTGCGTTCACAAAACCGTATCAATAAGCCGCTGTACATTTTCAATATACTCTGCCGCTTTGTTCATACACGAACACCCCTGTACAGGTCAATATTCTTCATTAAGCCGGCATCAATTTCAATACCGTCATTTTTATATGCTGCAAAAAGAGCGCCGCATTCAGCAGGATAATTGAGCAGCTCTATTTGGTAATCCGGGCTTTGTTCAAACATAGCTTCCGAAAACTTGTTTCTGAATCTGCGGTTGTTTACAAAAACGCCGCCCCACAGACCCACAACTGTATCTTTCGGGAAATCTTTAATCAAATTTTTTGTAGTTCCCGCAAGCAATTTTGCCTGCTGAGCAATAATAGCCTTTGCCGATTCATCACCTGCGCTTGCACAAGAGAAAACACGGCCGGCAAAAGCAGATATCTTTCCCCTTTCTGTTGCAGGGTCAAAGAATTTTTCAGGCAATTCTTTAGGGGAATAAACATCAAAAAATTCAAGCATATCCTTGAGCATAGCTGTAGGCGGTTCACTGCCCTCATATGCTCTGATGCAGTAACGGATAGCCTGCATTGCAATAATAAATCCGCTGCCCTCATCGCCGAAAAGGTAGCCCCAACCGCCTGCGGTTTTGAGCTTGCCTTTTTCGTTTCTTGCTGCAACCATAGAATCAATACCGCTGATTACCAAAGCACATGGGCCTTTATGAGTCATACACTCCATTGCGGTGCAAATACTGCTGTCCATAATAACCGTATCGGCGTCAATTATGCCGCCTGTAAGGCTTTCAGTTTCCTTAACTCCTGCTCTCGAATCAAGAGCCGAGGAGCCTATACAGGCACATTTGAAGTATTTTTCATCAAGCTTAGATGTAAGGTCAAAAACAATAGCTTTCAGATTATTTCTTGCGGCAGAAACACCTATGGTTTTGTAATCAATAGAGCCGCCAACTGTTTTGGAAAGAATTTTGCCATGCTCGTTCGCAGCTATAGCAGTTGTTTTAACACCGCCGCCATCAATACCGAGATATAACGACATAATCTATACCTCCAAAGAATTAATTGGTAGAAACTGCATCAAAATCTGAGAGATGCTTTGAAAAAAACTCAACCATTTTTTCATCATAAGCGTCTTTTGCATCATAGTAGCAATATGCGTGTACTGCGCCCTCTACGAAGAACTTATCTTTAGGCACGGAATCGCAGGCTTCATAAAGCCTCTCGCCCATATTGAAAGGCACAAATGTATCTGCCATACCATGAACGAAGAGTATAGGTGCTGAAGCATCTTTCATTCTGCCGATGCAATCCGCCTCATTCATATCATAACCGAGAAACAGCTTGGCAAACAAAATAATTGCCTTTGCAATGTGCGGACAGTTAAATCCGACCGTATCTCTGATTGTATTTGCTAAAATCTCATAGGCACTGGTGTAGCCGCAATCCTCAACAACAGCCTTAACCTGCTTAGGAGGATTACTTTCATTTGCAAGCATAACCGTAGCCGCACCCATGGAAATACCGTGGAGCACTATTTCAATATCCTCGCCGAAGCGCTCTATCAGATAGTTTACCCAAAGCAACAGGTTTTCCGATTCAAAAGAGCCGAAGCCGATATATTTACCGCTGCTTCTTCCGTGAGCCGCATGGTCGGGCAACAAATAGTTAAAGCCGAGCTTATCATAGTAGAACGGAAATAAATGACTGCACTCATCAGGGCCGTTACACTTATAACCGTGAACAGCGATTACAAATTTTTTACTGCTTGGCGAGGGTACAAACCAAGCTTTAAGCTCGTTGCCGAATTTGTCGGTCAGGCTCAAATCTTCGGGCTTATGGTCATAGAGATACCGGTTGTTGCGCTGGCGAAGCTTAAAACGGATTTTTCTTTTTTCATCAAGGCTTTCATAATCGTCTTTTTTATCAATCTTGGGTCGGATTATTGACACCTTAACCGCATAGGCAATAACCGCAACAGCCGCAATTATAATGATACCTAAAATAACCAAAACTGCAATTAACATAGCTCACACCTACAAATTAATCAAACATAAATACTTTTGCTTCATAAGGCTTGAGATTAAATGAATCAAAACCGGGGTTTGCGTAATCATAATTTGCCAAAACTACCCTACCCTTTGCCAGGTCAAAGCCTTTAGGAGCTTTAAAGCGTTCAATAGTATCGCTGAAAGAGCAGATAACAAGCATACGCTTGCCCTCATAACTGCGCTCGTAAACGAAAAGCTTTTCGCTGTCACGGTAATGCTCTTTATATTTGCCGTAAATAACGATTTCATTTTCCTTGCGGAACTTAAGAAGCTTACGGTAATAGTTGAGCAAAGAATCGGGGTCTTTTTCAGAATCCTCAACATTAACTTCCGTATAGTTGGGATTGATATAGAACCAAGGCTCTTCGGCGGTGGTAAAGCCAGCATTTTTGCCGGAAGTCCACTGAACCGGTGTTCTCGCATTGTCTCGTGAAGCGTGCATACAGCGCTTCATAATGTTTTCATGGGAAAAGCCGAGTTTTTTACAAATATTGTATGACTTATATGTAGCAACATCCTTATACATGGAAAGCTCAGGCAAGCGTATATTCGTCATGCCGATTTCCTGACCCTGATATATAAACGGTGTACCACTTTGGCAAATATACATGGTTGCCAGCATTTTGCCTGAACGCTCACGGTATTTTTCGCTGCCGTAGCGGCTTATAACACGGGGCTGGTCATGGTTTTCAAGATAGAGAGCGTTCCATCCCTTGCCGTAAAGCTTATTCTGCCAACTGCTCATTGCAGCCTTTAGCTTTCTAAGGCTGAATTTTTTAACAATAAAGCTCGTAAACATACAGTCAGCTTCCATGTGCTGAAAGTTAAACATCATTTTGAGAGTCTGATTTTTGCCTTCACGCTCATCAATAAACTTAAGAGCCAAATCAGGCGTCATCATAGGTGCTTCGCCAACCGTCATACAGTCGTATTTGCTGAGTACTTCATCGTTAAACTCCGTCAGATATTCAAGAAGATGCGGACCGAATTTATAATGCTCAATACCCGTTGCAAAGGGAAGCGGAATACCGTTGGGCAAGCCCTCTTTTTTGGAGATAAAGGTAATAACATCTTCTCTGAAGCCGTCAACACCCATATCAAGCCAAAAGCGCATAATATCCTTGACTTCGTTTCTGACCGCAGGATTATCCATATTCAAATCAGGCTGTTCGGGCGCAAAAAGATGAAGATAGTATTCATCCAAATCCTTGTTATATTCCCAAGCAGGACCGGGGAAAGTTGCAAGCCAGTTATTAGGCGGATTTTTGCCCTTACCCTTGCGCCAGAAATAGTAATCATGATAAGGATTATCCTTGCCCTTGAGGCTTTCTTTGAACCATTCATGCTGGTCCGAGGTATGGTTTACAACCAAATCCATAATAACTCTCAAGCCACGCTCATGAGCTCCGTCAAGCACAGCCTTAAAATCCTCCATTGTGCCGTATTCGGGAGCAATATCTCTGTAATCGGCAATATCGTAGCCGTAATCCTTTTGCGGTGACTTATAAATGGGCGAAAACCAAATCGCATCCACACCGAGACTTTTAATATAATCAAGTTTTGAAAGCACACCTTTGAGGTCGCCTATGCCGTCACCGTTGCCGTCGCAAAAACTGCGAGGCCAAATTTGGTAAACGGCCATTTCCTTATACCAGCTTTTCTTAATTTCTGACATTACGCTCTCACCTCTCTGGTTAAATTAAAATCTGCCTTTGAAATCAAGAGTAGAAACATCTTTTAAGGGCAGTTTTACGCTTTTGCCCTCTGCCGAAGCTTTGTATATAGCCAAAACAAGCTCAAGTGCGCATTTGCCTGCATACATATCAACATAAGGCGGTCTGTTTTCTTCAATAGCCTTAATCATATCGGCATAAAGGGGATTATGACCCTTACCGTAGATATGCTCAACTGCCGCAGAAAATTCAGCTTTTACTTCATCTTCATCATCTAAGCCGTCGGCAAAGCGCCAATTTTCTATAATGTTGTTAATTGTACCGTCTGCCTTAACAGTACCGTTTTCGCCGAAAATGCAAAGCGCTTCCTCCATATCTCCGCCAAAAACATTAACAGTGCCCTCAACAACACCGTAAGCTCCGCTCTTATAGCGAACAATCGCAAGACCGATATCCTCACCTTCAATATAGCTGTGGTTAAGATTATCCGTCATGGCAATAACCTCTACAGGCTCTTCGCCAAGCATCCAATTAAGCAAGTCAATATTATGTATGCACTGATTCATCAGCGCACCGCCATCCATTTCCCATGTGCCGCGCCAAGTTGCCTGATTATAATAGCTCTCAGTTCTGCTCCAACGAATTTGAGTTGTTCCATGGAAAATTCTGCCGAAACGCTTTGCCTCAACGGCACTGCGAATTTTCTGAATTGACGGATTGAAACGGTTTTGGTGGTTAGCCGCAACTTTAACATTCATTTTTTCGGCTGCCTCAATAATTTTATCAGCATCCTCTATGGAAAGAGCTATAGGCTTTTCGATTATTACATTGCAGCCTGCATTAATACAATCAACAGCTATTGCGGCGTGTTTGCCGCTTTCGGTTGCAATTGCGACCAAATCAGGTTTTTCTTGTTCCAACATTTGCCTGTAGTCTTTATAATAAGGCACATTTTTAATCAGCGGATAGCGCTCTTTAAGGCTGTAAACCGCATCTTTTGATATATCGCAAAGGCCGACAAATTCAAGCTTGTTTTTGCTTGCGGCAACAATGTGGTTCGGTGAAACTCGACCGCAACCGATCAGCGCATATTTCATCAATCTTATCCCCCACGAATGTTAAATTAAAATTCATATCCCTTTCAGGCAGATAAAAGCATATGCCCAAAAGGCATAGCCCCGATGCACCGTAAAAGCGGCGCATCAAGGCAAAAAACAATTTAGATTTCGGGAATTTCGATTTCGATTTCCTTGCCAAGCTCAGCGGAGCGTGCAATACCGTCTATAATCGCCTGATTATAAATAATCTGGCTTGAGGGTACGGGAGGCTCGCCGCCGTTCACGGAAGCATCAAGGAAGGAACGAATCTTGAGATAGAATTTATCATAGGGATTATCAAGCTCGGGAATAACGGTTTCAACCTGCTTGCCTGCAACATCGTGGTAAATAGTCATGGGGCCGCCGATAGAACCGTTCCAACACTCAGTTGAGGGAATACGCAAGCTGCCGTTTTTACCCATTATGATAGTATCACCTGTTGTGTCAAGGTGCATAGCCCATGCGATTCTGAAATCAAGAATTATGCCGCCTTCCAAGCGGATAAAGCCTGCGGCGAAATCATCAACACCGAAGATATCGGCATATTCGGGCTTGTTTGAATACTTTTTGCTCTTGCCGAAGAAATCAGACTTGTAGCCGGAAACAGTAAGAGGCTTCGGATAACCGATAGCATTGAGAACCATATCAAGAGAATAGCAACCGATATCGCCTAAAGCGCCGAGACCTGCAGTTTCTTTCTCAATGAAAGATGTGCCGAAAGGAGTGGGAATGCCTCTGCGGCGGCCGCCGCCTGTCTGGATATAGTAAATTTCGCCCAATTCGCCTGATTCAACAATCTTCTTAACCATCTGCATATTGGGGTCAAAACGAGGCTGGAAGCCGATTGAAAGAATCTTACCGCTCGCCTTTTCCGCCTTGCAGATTGCAACAGCCTCTTCAAGAGTTACACACATGGGCTTTTCAAGAAGAACATTTATGCCGTGCTCAAGGGCGTAAATTGTACATTCGGCGTGAGTAGCGTTATATGTACAAACGCTTACGCAGTCAAGCTCTTCGTTATCAATAAGCTCTTTATGGCTGTTGTAAAAGTTAATGCCTGTTTTGTCAACTCCGAATTGGTCGCAAAATGCCTCTGCCTTGCCGGGAACGAGGTCAGCCATGCCGACAAACTGAACATCCGGGCACTGCTGATAAGCCTTAAGGTGAGCTTCCGCAATCCAGCCTGTGCCGATAATACCGACCTTAATTTTTTTAGAGGTATCGTAATTCTTTTTTTCAACAATTTCCTCTTTGAATTTATCGAGAATACTTGCCATTGGAATCATTCCTTTCTTTATTTAGCCCTACAAACTTGTGTAAGGATAATTTTTACCAACCTAATTTTTTGAGATTTTCACGGCCTATTTCGGCAGACTGAAGGGGTGTTTGACCTTTTGCAGGTCTATCTTGTTCAACTACAACCCAAGCGGCGCCTGCGGCAACGCTTGCCTCAAGAATCGCTGGCAAATCCTGACAGCCGTTTCCGACAGGAGCAAAGCTGAAAGAATCCTCTTCCGCCGTATCATCTTCTTCGTCAATGCCGATAAGCTCATAGAGCTTGCCGCCCTTGCCCTTCATGACAAAATCTTTCAGGTGTACAACCGGCGCACGACCTGTGTATTTCTTAACATAAGCTGCAGGATCCTCGCCGCCGACATTTACCCAACAGGTATCAATTTCCGTCTGAAGTAAATCGGCGGGAATTGAATCATAAAGAATATCGAGGGCATATTTGCCGTCAATTTTCTTAAATTCAAAATCGTGATTGTGGTAGAGCATAATCATGCCGAGCTCTTTAGCCTTTTGGCTGACAGCACGGATATCAGCTATTGTCTTTTCCCAACCATCCGAGCCGGGTCTGCGCTCCTCTGTGATATAAGGAACAACAACGTATTTACAGCCGATTTCAGCATAAACACCGAGTACACCTTCGGGGTCAGCAACCATATCGTCAAGGGGAACGTGTGCGGAAATAGGCTCCAAACCGTTTTCTGCACAAAGCGCTTTAATCTCAGCTGCTGTTTTGCCAAACAAACCTGCAAATTCAACGCCTGCATATCCCATTTCCTTAACCTTTTTGAGCGTGCCTTCAAAATCAGCCTGCATTTCATCGCGAAGTGTATAAAGCTGCAACGCAACAGGTAATGCCATAATATAAAACCTCCTAATCAAGTCATTACTTTTGTATAATTTTAACATAATTACTATAGCTTTTCAACAAGTATCTAACGAAACAGTGACAAAATTGAATCAAAACTTTTGTACATTTGAAACAAAAAAACGGTCGCAGCGACACTAATCACTGTGACCGTTGAAATTAAAAATTACTTTTTATTCTTTTCTTGCTCCTGTGCTTTCTTTTCAGCGTTCATATTGACCACAACAATCACGCCAAAGGTTGCAACAAGCAAGGCAGCTACACCAAAATAGGCAGATATTTTTTGAGGTTTTGATATCTTTTCTTCATTGCTTTCGGAAGTTTCCTGAGCCGCAGATGTACTCATTTCAGTTTCGTTTTGAACTGAAGAAATCTCCGATACGGGAATTGTTATGTAAACCGTAACCGCTTTTACTGTGGTTTTGGTAGCTTTTGTCGTAGCAGTCGGTTTTGTGTTATCCGGTTCAGCTACAGTTACAGCTTTGCCCGTTGTTTGCTTTTTGGCAGTTGAACAAGCAGTTGTTTTGCGCTCAGTTGCAGTCTGTTTTGTAGTTGTCATCTTAGCTGTGGTTGTTATACTATTTGTAGTATCAGCTACAGCTAAGGCGGTTGTTGTTTGCTCGTTCAAAAGCTGAGGCAAATCAACTTCATAAGCATTTGACGGTATACCGAAGCCGTCAATAAAACGGACGCGGATACTTTCAAGAGTTTCCAATCCATATTTAACGCCGAGCAAAACCTCCGCATTGAACCGAACACCGCCATCCGAACTAAACCCAACAGTATAGTTATATGCATCTATATCATATTCATCGGCAGAAAGTGCAGTAAACTCAATAAAATCTCCGCCGTTTATACTGAGCCTTATACCATAACCTCTTTCAGCCAGATCTTCCGTATCTGTTGTCAATCTGACTTTAAAGCCTAAATAAACAAGGTGATTATCTTCATCAAACAAAACCTGTGCCGTGGCAAAATCCACATCAGAATTTGAAACGCCTGTGCTTGGGAGCAAAACTTGCGTTTTAGCAGAATGCCATGCTTTTTCGTTGACATAACCGTCAATATCAATATAAGATGATTTTGCGGCAAAGGCACAAGGGAAAATCAATATAACAATTAGTATAATTACTGATAATCGCTTAGCCATCATCTAAGACTCCAAAAACATGTGTATTATCTCCATTTTACAGCAATATCCGCAATTTTCCTGAGAGAATTTTTCTTGTGGACTTCACTGTTTTCATCTCTTTAAAAAAATCCGTTATACGCATTAATACACTAACACACATAATGTTCATTAATCAGTTTAGTTAAATACTCTATATATACACAGCAAAAGCGCATAATAAAAGCATATATTGTGTATTTAGTTTATTACGAATCCAAAAAGTCACGGAGCTTTTTGCTTCTGCTGGGATGCCTGAGCTTACGCAACGCCTTAGCTTCAATCTGACGAATACGCTCTCTTGTGACATTAAATTCCTTACCGACCTCTTCAAGAGTTCTCGGATGGCCGTCAGCAAGGCCGAAACGGAGCATGATAACCTTTTCCTCTCTTGGTGTGAGAGTTTTTAAAACATCATCCAAAGATTCTTTGAGAAGAATATTGGATGCGGCGTCTGCCGGAGCAAGGGCATCATCATCGGGAATAAAATCGCCAAGGTGGCTATCTTCCTCTTCGCCTATAGGCGTTTCGAGAGATACGGGTTCCTGAGCAACTCTGAGAATTTCACGAACCTTGTCAACAGGCATATCCAGCTCTTTTGCAATTTCCTCTGCGCTGGGGTCACGGCCGATTTTATGAAGCAGCTGGCTATTGGCTTTTTTAACCTTATTTATAGTTTCAACCATATGAACGGGAATACGGATTGTTCTCGCCTGGTCGGCAATAGCTCTTGTTATAGCCTGTCTTATCCACCAAGTTGCATAAGTTGAAAACTTAAAGCCTTTTTCATAATCAAATTTATCAACCGCTTTGATAAGACCGAGATTACCCTCCTGAATAAGGTCAAGGAACTGCATACCTCTGCCAACATAACGCTTTGCAATGCTTACAACAAGGCGGAGGTTTGCCTCTGCAAGCCTGCTCTTAGCCGCTTCATCGTTATCTCTGATACGAATAGCAAGCTCAATTTCCTCTTCGGGAGTAAGAAGCGGAACATGGCCGATCTCTTTAAGATAGACCTTAACCGGGTCATCCATTGCCGCATTTTTAAGCTCTGCAGAAGCTTCTGAGCTGCCCTTTGCCGTTGGCTCTGCTTCAAAAGTAAGGCTGTCAAGGGCTATATCGCTCAGGTCATCAATAATTTTAATATTCTGACCCTCGATACTTTCGTACAGCTCATCAAGCCCCTCCAAATCGAGATCCATTTCCTCAATAGCCATATCAATTTCCTGGGTTGTGAGTTTGCCTGCCTGCTTGCCTTTTTCAACAAGCATTCTTATGGCATTCTTTTTTTCTGCTACTTCCATTTTTCTTTCTCCTTATCACACATCTTTTTTGAAAATGTTTCTAAATTCTTCATCACTCAAGGTTGCAGGGTCTGCCACATCCGTTTTAGCTTTTTCCTGTATGAGTGTTTTTATGCAATCGCCGCAAACAGCAGCAGTATTACCTGTTATTACCGCCCTCGCCATAATACCTGCAAGCGCACTTATTTGCTGAGCGCTCAGACTTTGTGAAAGCAATGTAAGCTCAATGGGCTCTGTCCGCTGTAAAAACGGCAAAATTGCTTCAAACACAGCTTTTCCGAATTCGTCAGCGAAAATATCAACATTCAAGCTTTCTTCAAAGCGTTTGTATAAATTCGGCTGACGCATTAGGCACGCCAGCAACGCTTCCTGCGCTTTTACTGCGCTCAATGCTTTTATTGGAACTGCACTGCCCTGTTGAGAAAAGGACGAAGTCTGAATTTTTTTAAACTCGTTTTGTTGCTGAACTCTGCGGTTACGCTCCCGAGTCGAATTGACCTGTATTAAAATAGCTTCTTTGGAAATGTTCATTTCATTAGAGAGCTTTGTTATATAAACATCACGCTCAATTTCCGAGCTAATTTGCGCCAAAACGCTTACTGCTTCACGCATGAAATTGATTTTGCCGTCATCGGAGAGAATATTGTGTTTGGCACGAATTGCGCCGAGCCTAAATTCAACATCGTTTTCAGCCCCGTCAACAATAGCACGAAAACGCTCGGCACCATATTTCTTAATAATCTCATCGGGATCCTTGCCGCCTTTAAGCTGAAGAACTCGTACCTTAACTCCCGTTCGTCCAAAGGCCTGAATCGCACGGCGAACAGCTTTTTGACCGGCTTCATCCGAATCGTAAGAAAGCAAAACTTCATCAGCATAGCGGCTTATGAGATTTACCTGCTCGTCCGGCAAAGCTGTGCCCAAGCAGGCAATAGTATTCTTGAAGCCTGCCTGATGCAAAGCTATGGTATCCATGTAGCCCTCGGTTATTATAAGGCTGCGAGAGCCGCTGTCCTTTGCAAAATTCAGAGCAAACACACCTGAGCCTTTTTTATATACCAAGGTATCGGAAGTGTTTATATATTTCGGCTTGGAATCATCAAGCACTCTGCCGCCGAAAGCCACAACATTGCCGCGAACATCAATAATAGGAATCATGGCACGGTTGCGGAAATTATCGTAGTAGCTGACATTGCCGCTTTTTTCGCTTTTGCGCACAAGGTTTGCATCCACAAGCTCACCTGAAGTAAAGCCCTTTGCGTGCAAATAATCGTAAAGTCCTCGCCATTCATCGGGAGCATATCCCATACCGAAACGGCGAATAGTGCTCATAGAATAGCCTCTGCCCAAATAATAATCAAGACAGCCCCTGCCCTTTTCGCTCATTAAAACGCTGTGAAAAAACCTTGCCGCCTCTCGGTTAGCTTCTAAAATTCTGCGGCGGCGTTTGCTGAGAGTATCATCAAAACCATCCTCCGGCAAAGCCATGCCTGCACGCTGAGCAAGAGACTTAACAGCATCAATATAACCAAGGTTGTCCATATTACGCACAAAGGTTATTACATCGCCCCCTGCACCGCAGCCAAAGCAATAATAAGACTGTGTTTCAAGATAAACTACAAAAGACGGCGTCTTTTCGTTATGGAAAGGACAAAGGCCCTTCATTGTGGAGCCTTGCTGACGCAAATTGATATAACTTCCTATAACCTCGGAAATTTCGTTCTTTTCCCGAAGCTCTCGCAGAAAGTCATCACTCAATCTGTTTGATGCCATTAGTTATCTCCTGTCAGCGTAAAATGTAATGTATATATATCATAGAGTAGTTTATCTCATCTGCCATGATCCCGGAATGAAAAGACGGGTAAATGTATCAACAGCAAACCTATCCGTCATACCGGCAATATAATCGCATGCCGCTCTATCGGCACCCTCACGCAAACAAATCTCTTCATAAGCGTTGGGCAAATCCTGCGGATTTTCCGTAAAATGCCAATAAAGCTGTTTTATCATGGTGTCGGCCTTGCTTTCTTCTCCCTTACATTCGGGGTTAGTATATACCCTCTCAAACATAAAGCTGCGAAGCTCCTTAACAGCCTGTGCAACTTCGGGAGAAAGACAAATATCGTCTTCGCTGTTTTCAATCGCCGATTTTATAACAGTTGTAATACGCTCTGATTTTGTGTTGCCTAACTCTTCTCGGATATATTTAGGTATATCATCCTCACGCAGAACGCCTGCACGAACAGAATCGTCAATATCATGATTGATATATGCCACCTTATCTGCAAGGCGGACTATTCTGCCCTCTAAGGTTTTTGCAGGCTCACCGCCGGTATGCCTATCAATACCGTTGAGCACTTCGGCAGTGAGATTGAGCCCCTTACCGTTTTTTTCAAGCAATTCGCAAACACGAACGCTCTGTTCATAGTGTCGGTAGCCGCCGGGATAGACGCTGTTAAGGGCGCGTTCACCTGCATGGCCGAAAGGCGTATGCCCCAAATCATGCCCTAAAGCAATAGCTTCGGTCAAAGTTTCGTTCAGGCGCAATGCAAGAGCAATAGTCCTGGCAATTTGCGAAACTTCGAGAGTATGGGTAAGGCGTGTTCGGTAATGGTCTCCCTCAGGAGACAGAAAAACCTGAGTTTTGTGCTTTAGGCGGCGGAAAGAGTTGCAATGAATTATTCTGTCTCTGTCACGCTGATAGCAGGTCCTTATATCGCATGGCTTTTCAGGCTTTGCACGACCTGAAGAGGCATCGGAAAAAGCGGCATACGGCGAAAAAACCAAATGCTCATTTTTTTCTGTAATTTCTCTGATATTCAACGACATTATCATCACCGCCAAGCCTTTTACTAATTTATACAACAAAAACGGGAAAAACCCTTTTTTCATTTTAATTTATTTGAGAAAACAGTTCTTCAGTCACTTTTGCGGTAATTTTGCCGAAGCTGAAATCAGTGAGCTTGGCAGAAAACGAGCCAAACAGCGGCTTAGGCATGGTAAAAACAACATTTACGATATCAGTGAAATCACTGTTTTCTATAGTGCCGCCGCATTCGGGAATAAGAGATGACAGCTTACCGTAAAAACCGTAGTCACATTCGCACTCGGCGCGAACACAAAGGGACATTTTTATAACCTTGCCTGCATCAACAGCAAGCTTTGCCGCATGGGAATAGGCACGCACAAGGCCGCCGCCTCCAAGAAGTATTCCGCCGAAATATCGGGTTACAACTACGACGCAATCCGTCAGACCTTCTTTTTGCAGAACATCGAGTACGGGTATTCCCGCAGTGCCCTGAGGCTCACCGTCATCGGAATAGCGTTTTATCTGCCCTTCACGCAGAATATAAGCATAAACATTATGTTTTGCATCCCAATGCCTTGATTTGATTTCATTTATAAAGCTTACCGCTTCCTCTTGAGTTTGAACAGGCTTAGCATAGCCGATAAACCGAGAATGTTTAACAGTAAACTCATCGTTATTCTCTTGAGCTAAGGTGAGGTATTCTTCCATTTCACCGACTCCTTCAAATTAAAACAACATATAAAAAACAAAGCGGTGCTTTGCACCGCTTTATATCCGTTTTTATTTGCCTTCACGATTGAAGCGCTTGTTGAACCTATCTACACGGCCGCCTGTATCGACGAGCTTCTGCTTACCTGTGAAGAAGGGATGGCACTTTGAGCAAATATCTACGCGCATGTTGGGCTTTGTTGATGAAGTCTCAAAAACAGCACCGCAAGCGCAGCGGATCTCAGTCTTTTCGTACTTAGGATGGATACCCTGTTTCATTTCTTTTCACCTCTCTCGGCTTATATAAGGATTACAAAACACATGAATTTTACCATACTATTTTAGAAAATGCAAGCAAATTTTTGATATTTTTTAAAAAACTTTTATTTCTCGCTTCAAAGGCAGAGAATATATGTATGCTTCGCCCATTTTGTAGTCCGTACAGCGCTCTATTGCCTCGGCATAAATGCGCAGCTGCTCGCAGTGTCTAAGGCGAAGTTCGTCCTCGTCAACTCCTCTGTCAGTCTTGTAATCAACAATAACTATTTTGCCTTTTTCTTCAAAGGCTAAATCAAGCATACCTCTGACGACTATCTTTTCATCTTCAAAGCTTTCAGGCAGCTCAGGATAAACCTCGTTTACCGACATAAGCATTGCAAATTTCTTTTCACGCATCACATTACCGGAAGCTTGAATTCTCCTGCAAATATCGGAATCATAAAAGCCTTTAAGTTCATCAATACAAAGTTCTTTTGCCTCTTGTTCGGAAATCTGACCATCATTGACAAATTGCTCCAACTGAGCGGTAATATCGCTGTTATTCAAATCGCAAAGCTGCATAAACTTATGGGCAAGAGTGCCCTTTTGTGCAGGTGTCATTCCACCCGTATTCATGAAATCAGGTCTTGATGAAGCAAAAAAGCTGTCGTCAAAAGCTTCATCTGCAAAGCCGGATGCGTGCTTAGTTGAAGCCGCCTTGTTGAGCTTAGCATAAGGATATTCATAATTCATGCGCTGGCGGAGTTGTTCGGCAAGGGTTTCATCAAACTCCGCCTGTTTCAGCTCCGGCTCTTGCTCTGCCACAATTTCCTTTTGTGAAAAGGGTTCAAAATACACTTTTGTCTTCATTGAAAAATCGGGTTTTAAAATAAAGCTGCTGTTATAGAAACCACAGTGCACATAAAAATCGCAGGCGTCCATATGTCGGCTGAAGACAGGCAGCAGCCAATCAAGATAATCCGATGCGTTGCAGGCATAGCCGTAATCCATGACATCGCCGTCTGAGCAAAAGGCAAGCGGTGCGGCAGAAAGAGCCTGGACAGGCTTAGAACGAGTGCCCACAAAAACCAATAGCTCTTTTGCGCGCGTCAATGCAACATACAAAATTCGTATCTCTTCTGACAAATCCTTAAGCTTGCTCTCATGCTCGCAGGCAGAAAAAGCCAGAGTTTTAACAGATTTACCGCTGAGTTTATCACGCAAGAGCAGACCTAAGCCAAAGCTTTTGCTGAACGAGAGCGAGCCGGGCTCGTTGAAGAGCAAATCAGATGACAAATCCGCCAAAATACAAACCGGAAACTCAAGCCCTTTACTCTTGTGTATGGTCATAACCTTAACCGCATGGGAATTATCGCCGACACTAAATTCGGTGCCTTTTTTGCCTGAGCTTTCAATAAAGCGCAAAAATGCGGCAAGACCGCATCCGCCGGTTGAATCAAATGCCGATGCCCTATCAAGCAATGACCATAAATTTGCAACACGCTGTTCAGGTGTACTAAGCGTCATAGCTATTGCAAAGATATCCGTTTCGTCATAAACTCGGCGTAAAAATTCAGCCGCACCCATACCGATGCCAATGCGCCTGATTGAGTCGATTTTCTGCAAAAAAGCTTTGCATCTTTCATTTCCGGACTCCGCCGCCGAGGCAACGCTCCGGTAAACAGGAGTATTTCGTTTAACGCCGGTGCGTATTTTAGCAAGCTCGTCCGCTGTAAAGCCGAACACAGGCGACATCATGAGCCCTGTAAGCGGTATATCCTGCAGCGGATTATCAAGCACTTTCAGCAGGGACAAAATAATCTTAACCTCTGCAGAGGCGCTTACCTCGCCCTCAACAACACTTACGGCAGGTATTCCTATATTCTCTAAAGCGGCGGCATACAGGCTCATGCGCTTTTTTACACGAGTCAAAATGCAAATATCACCGGCACAAACAGGCCGCTGAATATCGCCGTCTTTAACAAGCCTCTGAGAATCTATGAGCTTTTTTATATACTGAGCCACAAATTCCGGCTCGCTTTCCTCATTGAGCTTTGTGCGAAGATGAAACTCAACATCAGGTTCATCGTGTTCAGGATAAGAAGCCAAGGCATTGAGCCGTTCATTTTCATCGTAGCAGATTTCACCTAAATCCTTTGACATAAGTTGACCAAAAAGGAAATTAACGGCAGATGTAACAGTATTTCTGCTTCGGAAATTTGCGCCCAAAGTGACCTTTGCAGGATAATTCTCACCGTCAAAATCAGGAACGCTGTCTCTGCGATGCAGGAATATCTCAGGCATAGCCTGCCTGAAGCGGTAAATACTCTGCTTAACATCGCCTACAAAAAACAGGTTGTTTTCTTCATTTGAAATAGCAGAAAACAGCATATCCTGAAGCTCGTTTGTATCCTGATATTCGTCAACCATTATTTCTTTATATGTCTTAGAAAGTGAAAGAGCCAAATCGGTTTTGCCCACAGTTCCGTCAGGCTTTTTTTCAACCAACAAATTAAGAGCCATGTGCTCTATATCCGTAAAATCAAATTTTTCTTCGGCTTTTTTGATTTTTGCAAGCTCTTCGGAATAAATCTGAACACATTTTACAAAAGCGGTTACAGTAGGCCTTAAAGCAAGCCTGTCCGCAGCAAATTCATCCGCCGTACAGCAAATCATATCACCGAGCTTATCTGCAATCGCTTTTGCTTTATCACGCCTTTGCTTAACTGCGTTTTTCAGCTCAGCATCAAGTTTTCTTGCTCTTGAAAATGGTTTAAAGCTCATTGAAGCAAGGTCTGAATAAAGCTCATCCCATTCACCGCTTTGAGCAAGAGATAAAAGATTAGCATAAAGCTGTTTTTCCTCGGTAACCATCTCTCCGACAGCCGCCGCAACAGCAGGGTCAGCATTCGGGTCAGTTATTAAGCTCTCTGCGCTGAGCATTAAATCACGGCAGTATTCCAGCCGCTTCTTAACCTGCTCCAGCATAAATCCGCCCCATACGCTTTGCTCTACAGGCTCATCACCGAAATAAGGTGATACTAACCTTTCAAGCTCATCAAGAGGAAATGGATAGGACGAAATATTCTTATACACCGTTTTTATGGCATCTGCCAACCCCGAATCACTGCTGCCCGATGAGAGAATATCAGTTAAATCGGCAAATCCCTGACCCGCGTTTACATACATTTCATCAAAAACTGCTTTTAAAGCTCTTCGAGATAAACGCTCGCTCTCAGTTTCGTCCGAAACATAAAAATCCGTGCTGATGCCTAAATTTTGAAAATTTTCACGCACCAAATCAACGCAAAAGCTGTCAATAGTGCTTATTTTAGCAGATTGCAAAAGCAGCTGCTGCTCAGTAAGCCACACATCTCCGCCCGATGCAATTCGCTTAACAAGAGCCGCTTCTATTCGCTCTTTCATCTGCGCCGCCGCAGCCCTTGTAAAAGTAACAATAACAAGTTCGTTTGCAGGGCAACGGTTTTCCGTATCAATAAGCCGCTTTATAACACGCTCAACCAAAACGGTGGTTTTGCCAGAACCTGCGGCAGCAGAAACAAGCAGTGAGCCGCTTCTGCCGTCAATCGCTTTTTTCTGGTCTACGGTCCATTCAGGCATTTTCTTCACCCTCCGTTTCAAGAATAGTTAAACAGTCGCTGTGTTTACGGCTGCCGTATTTATTCTCATCGCCTGTTTCTTCGTGCAGACAAACATCGGAATAGGCGCAATACTCACACGGAGCTTTTGTATATGAGCCGCCGTAAACCGGCTTAGCAGTAATATCGCCCTCATGCAGTTTAACGCCCATTCTTTTAACACAGTCGATAACCTGCTTTTCAAGGTTTGCAAGCTGAGTAAGACTTATGAGGCTATCCCTCATATCGTTTTTGCCTGCTATTACAGTGCCAGTGCACTCCCTGTCTGTAGAATGTATAACTCTGTCATCGTCCAAAACAAGACCCGACATTCTTCCCTCTGCAATAACAGTCTTCTCAATTTCTTCAGGTGCGGTTGAATGAGAAATTTTGCCGCCTTTATTCTTAGCAGGCACATACAGAATACCTGCAGGGACTATATTTCCGTAACGCTCCTTGCCGTTTGCTTTAATTGCAAAAAGGTAAAGAAGCATTTGCATATTGAGCCCATGCAAAACATCGTTTAAATTGAACTTTTTTGTACCTGTTTTATAGTCCATTACACGAACAAAGGTTTCATCGCCGGCTTTCAGCACATCAACACGGTCAACCTTGCCGTTGAGCACAATTTTGCCGCCGTCGGGCAGATTGACAACAAGCCCCGGTATCTGCGGCTCAAAGCCTCCTATCTGAAGCTCAAAATCAGCAGGTTCAAAATCACTGAGCCTCATTTCATTTATAAGCCTTTGAGCAACAACTAAAAGAGAGTCACAGAGCCTATTATAGAGATAGACAAAACGCTCGTCCTTCTCCTGCGCTCCGCCCATGCTCTCAGCAAGAAAATCATCTAAAAGAGATATAACCTCTGATTTTATTTCATCGCTGCTTAGTTCGGTCAAGGCCTTTCGATGGCGAGAAACAAGGTTTTCAAGCACATAGTGAACGACTGTTCCCCCGAGTGCGCTGTCAATTTCCGCCTTTTTACGCTCGTTTAGCTTCAAGCCGTGGCGGCAAAAAAACAAAAACGGACATTTTCCGAAATCTTCAATCCTTGTTGCAGAAACATGAATATCATAGCCGAAAAGCTCAACTGCAACCTGCTTATCCTCAATTTTAACCGAATCGCCCTTGCCTGCACGGTCAAGAGCCTGCATACGAGCATCAAACCCTGCTCTTTCTTTAAGACAGGCCTTTAATGTGTTTTGCTCAACACTATCATTATGCCAATGCTTTGCGGCAAGCTCAAAAGCCGAAGCTTCGCTCTCAACTAAATAGAGTATATCATTTTGTGAACTATCGTTCACATCAACAATTTCACATTTTGGCAGTATATTTCGCACCTGCGCAATCAGCTCAGACGGCGCCGCCTGAGAGCCGCTTGAATCCGTAGAGCAAAAAGTAAGCCATAAGCGCTCATTTGCACAGCAGAGTGCGTTATAGGCAAAATGACGCTCTTCCAAAAAGGCATATTTTGACGGCTCGGTAATTCTCAGCCCCATATTCGTGAGAATCTGTCTGTCAGCATCGCCCAAAACCTTGCCTGCAGATGGCTTTTGAGGGAATACACCGTCGTTAACGCCTACTGCAAAAACAGCACGGGGACGGTTTATCCTTATTCTTTCAGCCGAGCCTATAATAATTTCATCTATTCCTCCGGGTATAACGCCCATATCCTGTACGCTCAAAACAAGTTGGAACAGTTCAAAAAACCTCGATGCACTAATCTTACTGCCATCAAGAGCAATAGCCAACTGGTCAAATATTTCCATAAGCCTGTCCCAAACTCTGCCAAGCTCAACTGCTTCATCGGTTTCGCCTGATTTGTTCAGTTCAACGGCAAGAGCTTTTAAACTTTCAGGGGTTTTGACCTGAATTAAATAATTGTAAAAAGCTGTTACGAGCTCTCTTGAATTTTCTGCAAATTTGACCGCTTTGATAAGCTTTTCCAAGGGCTCGATACATATTTTTCTCAGCTCATTCAGGCGCACAAGTGCGGCTTCATCATCTTTGGTCGGCGCAGACCCTAAGCCTGACGGATTAAATGTCCATTCGCT
Organism: uncultured Oscillospiraceae bacterium; assembly: GCA_949297075.1. Lineage (GTDB taxonomy): Bacteria > Bacillota > Clostridia > Oscillospirales > Acutalibacteraceae > UBA8612. Next base: position 23,008 of record CASFRX010000040.1, read on the forward strand.
GAGCCATTTTTTTCCGTCAATTTGCCAAAGATAGACATATTCTTCAAGCTCGCTTATCTGCTCAATATTAAGCACGGCAAGCTGAGTTTTCAGCGCACGGAAAATTGCATCGCTTGAGTATCCTTTTGCCGCAATTTCCGCAACGGCACGCACCAGCACAACAGGCGGATAAACCGCCAAGGGTCGGCGTTTATCTTCAAACACATCGACGCCGTATTTTTTTAATGCCGCACGAAGTGCTTTTGAATATGTCTGCTCACTGCGTGAAATAATCGCAATTTCACGGCAACGGTAGTTTTCTTCCCTCAAAAGACGCTTTACATTGCGAGCCACATAATCACATTCTTCGTAAATATTTCTTGCGCTGCAAATACAAACCTCTTTTGAATCGCCCTCAAAGGGCGCAGCGGCAGCATACAAGCCGTTTTCAAGAGCTTCTATCGCCTTAGAGGCATATCTGTTTTCAAAAGCAGGCGGAAATTCCTGTTTAACGGCAACACCGTTTTTATTTGCCGCATCAATAAGCTTTTGTGCCGTTGAGCGCACACAGGCAAAGGGAGAAATATCGTGTTCACTGCCGTAAATCTTATCCGTACAAAGAGTAATATATGTATTTTCGCTCTGCGCCATAATAGCGGAAATAAGGTCTAATTCCTGAGCGGTAAAGCCTTTAAATCCGTCAATAAAAACAGTTGCACCGCCAAAAAATCTGTTATCATAAAGATGCTCTGTCAAAACAGAGAGCATATCTCTGTCATCACTAAACCTCTGAGCAGTTAAAGCTTCAAAAGCAGAGGAAACAAGGCTCAAATCAATGAGTTTTTTTCTCAACATGCCATCGGGAAGCTTTTGTGCCGTTGCTTCAAGCTCCTGCGGCTTAATAGCGCAATACTTGAGTTCATCATACACCTTGAGCATTTCCGACACTACGCCCGTGCTTTTGGCAAAGCGGCCGTAAACACTCAGCTTATCCTGAGTTTCTTCAAGAGCAAGGCTCATTAAAGCCACCTTGCCTGCTTCATCAAGCCTGCGGCTCACTCGAACATTGCCTATTATATTTTGCGCCAAGCGTGTAAAGCCGCTGACTTCAACCTGCATCGCTCTTTTTTCGCCGAGCAGAGCGATAATTTGCTTTTCGCTCTCAAAGGAAAACTGGTCAGGCACAATAATATAAACCTTGCTTCCTTTTTCGGCAAGCTCCTTAATAATCTGCTGAATGTATGTAGTTTTACCGCTGTTAATTCTGCCCGGCACTAATTTAAGCATTTTAAAACTTCCCAACAAATTTTGTAATTTTTCAGTATGCCGTATTTAAAATTAAGACTAAAATTTTAAATTCATTACGGCAGTTTGTAACCCGCTTTGAGATACAAAGCATACCAATCCTCACGGGTGAGTTCAATATCTGAAGCCTGCGCTATTTGTTTGATTCGCTCAATATTTGTACTTCCGACAATAGGCTGCATTTTTTCAGGCAGGCGCAAAAGCCATGCAATAGCAAGCCCCGTGTCTGTAACGCCGTATTTTTCTGCCATTTCTTTAACGGCTGAGTTCAGTTGAGCATAATCCTCGTTGCCTAAAAAAGCGCCGTCAATAAATCCGTGCTGTAAAGGCGACCAAGGCTGAACAGTTATGCCCTTGAGCCTGCAATAATCTCTCACATAGCCGTCACGGTTAACACCGTCAGCGTTATCAAGATTAACATTAGCTCCGCTGCTTATCATCTTTGCATTAGTTAGGCTCAGCTGAAGCTGATTTATAATGAGCTTTTGTTTAACGGATTTCTGCAGCAGCTCAATTTGAAGCGGACTGTGATTAGAAACACCGAAAGCTGTCACCTTTCCGCTGTTATAAAGCTCATCAAAAGCTTCTGCAACCTCATCAGGCTCCATAAGCAAATCAGGTCTGTGGAGCAAAAGAACATCAATATTTTCAACACCAAGACGCTTTAGCGCACAGTCAACCGAATTTATAATATGTTCTTTTGAAAAGTCATACATTCCCTTTCTGATTGAACACTTCGTCTGAATAACAATTTTTTCGCGAACACCTTTATTTCGTTTGAGCGCCGCACCGAAAACCTCTTCGCATCTTCCGCCGCCGTAAATATCCGCATGGTCAAAATAATTAAACCCATATTCTATTGCGTTCATCAGATAGTTATCAGCTTGAGCATTGCTCATGTTGCCTATTCTCATGCAGCCGAGCGCAATCCGGGAAACAGGTACATTATCCGAAAATGTTTTTATATATTTCATATTTAAACCTCTTCTTTATTGTATTATCACTTGGTAAAAGAATATCATATTACGCAGCTAATTACAATACATAAGAAATGAACTGCGGCATTTTTGGTGCATCACAGTTCATTTTATTATAAATTTTTATCATCCGTTGCAGGATTATCGAGAAGCTTTCCCTCTTTTGAAAATCTTGAACCGTGGCACGGACAGTCCCACGAATGTTCGGCTGAGTTATATTTAAGCGCACAGCCCAAATGCGGACACCGAGGATAGGTAATATTATCTGTAAATTCTCAAAGAATATAAGTATCAATGCGTTACAAAAAAGCAAAAGCACCCACGAATGAGTGCTTTTAACTGTTTACTTATTCATCACCATTGTGAATTTTTTCCAATTCAAGATAATTTATTTTTCCGACAGTTGTAAGTGGGAAGCTGTCTGTGGTATACATTTCATAAGGCTGAGCGTATTCGGGCAGCTCTTTCAAGCAATGCTCTTTTATTCTGGCTTCCAGCTCAGCAGTATCGCTGTTTGATGTTATATAGTAGAGAACAGGCACATACTTGCGAACGGGATGTTTAACGCAAATTACGGCGCAGTCTTCAACTCCGGCAACCTCTCTTACCGTGTTTTCAACATAATCGGGGAAAAGCTTAAACAAAGCTTCGTTGGACATAGTTGTGTAAATTCTCTTTAATCTGCCGGTTATGAAAATAAATCCGTCCTCATCGATATAGCCGCAGTCGCCTGTATGAAGCCACTTGACGCCGTTGCTGTCGATTTCCGTCATATCGTCAGTTGCCTTTTGATTTTTATAATACTGCTTCATCATTGAGGGCGAATTAAAGCAAAGCTCGCCGATTTCGTTGTATTTGAGCTCTCTTCCGTCCTCTACCGAAACAACCTTTGCATTGACCAAAGGAAGCGGAACGCCGACACTTCCGACTTTATGGCAATCATTTCTCTCATTTGAAACGGCAGAACTGAATTCGGACATTCCGTAGCCGGTGAGAAGTCTGCTCTTTGAACGATGAGTTGCAAGGAACTCGTTGAGAACGGGAACATCCTCTTTCAGTACGCTGGAACCACCGATAGCAAATGTTTTTAAATAGCTCATATCTAAGCTTTCCGGCTTATCTCTCAAAATTGCCTTTGAAAAAGTTCCGCCGGTTATGAAATGATTGGGCTTGTGCTTATAGAACATTTTGCAAACATGCTCTTCGTCAAATTTCAAGGTTCCGATAACATTAAGGCCTGCACAAAGCGGAGTATGTATTCCTATGCTAAAACCGAAAGCATGAAACGGAGGAATAGAATGCATAAGTGTTTCGCCGGCTATATATTCCAATCCGCTGTTTCTGTACTGAAGCGCAATAGCGTTGATATTCTCGTTTGTCAGCTCAACGCCTTTGGGAATTCCGGTTGTGCCGCCGGAATGCATAATCATTGCCGTTCTGTTCTTTTCATACGGTGCTTTTACAAAAGCTGTGCCGTCACTTTTTTTTGCGGAAGAAAGGTTATCGTTCTTGGCTTTGAATTTTGCGTTGTATATAATTCTGGGTAATGTCTTCATGGAATCGGAAACAGAAACCACGATTACATTTTTAACTTTCTTTAAAATTTTTTCAAATTTCTTATAAAGAACATCAAGAATTATAACAGTATTTGACTGGGTTAACTGTATATCTTTATAAATGAAATCTTCATTCAGAGTCGGATACTCTAAATTCGAAATCGCACCGATCATATTGATAGCGTAAATATAGTAAACCGTTTCGGGAGTGTTTGATGTAATCATGGTGACTATATCGCCTTGCTTAACGCCAAGCTTAGTCAGCTGGCCTGCAGCGGAATCAATATTTTCAAACAACTCTCTATAGGTTATTTTATTTTTGAAATAAGTGATGGCAACTAAGTCCATATAATCTCGGCTGCAGTCGCATAGATACTCATACATTGTCTTTTCGGGCACCTTTAAATTCAGTGCTTCTTCTGTATAGTACTTTTTCCAAACATTATCAGTCGAAGGATAACCCTTAACCAAATTCAAATCTTTCATATACATTCTCCTTTTTAATACCACTCCATCTTAAAGCACCGCAATAATCGTTATTCATAGTACCACAAAAGGCAATAAAAAGTCAATGCCAAATCAAATATTATCAGGTTTAGCGAATAGTTTTTTCAAAAATTTTTGATTGCACTTTATACGGCTGCGAATCGGCTTTCGCAAAAAAGCCTCAAGAGAACTTTCGTTCTCCTGCGACAAAATCCGATATTATTTTGTAACTTTATAAAAAGTAAGGTTAGTGCTTTCGCGGCGCTCGCCTCTGTCGAGAACGCAGAAAACAGGCTCGCCGTCTTCATCGGCATAAACCGTGATATCCTCAGCTTCAAAACCGACGCCGATATTTCTGAAAAAAACGGTTTCAACCAAGCCGGTTGTTACATCAACGCTCAAAACTCTCTTTTGGTCGTTAAATTCATCGCACGACATATAGAGCTTATCTCCGAACAATTCCGCACCTTAAATTCTGTAGAGAGGCGCGCTGAGGGGGATAGTCTTAATTAAGTTCATATCGTCCAGATTGAATACATTGAGAACAGAATTTTCTTCTGCCGTGTCGGGGTCTTCGGGTGCCTCCCGCCACTCCGCCGTATAGAGGCAGTTTTTTTCAACATCTACGGCGCACCACGGCACGCCTTCTATGTGAAGCTCCTGCGGGAGCTCGTAAAACTCGCCTGTGTATTTGAGGGTTTCTGCATCGTAAATTACAATGAACGGATTATTATAATCGGGGCCGTCCTCTACCGCTGCGTAAATTTTGCCGTTATAGTAGCTCAAGCCGCCAATGTGGTTGAGTCCCTTTTTTTCGAGGAATCCCGGAATACAGTCAATAGCAATGCGTGAAATTTTGCCTGTTTTCATATCAGCCTTGCCAAGGTGATGGTTGCTGCTGAAATAGAAATATTCGCCGTCGTTGGTAACACCCTGGGAGGAAACCCTGCAATCGAAAAGAACATATGTGTTTTTACCGACTATCTCCGCCCCGTCAGGCTTGGGCAAATCCTTTTCATCATAGCCTACAACCAAAAGCATAACCGCAGCGGCAATAGCCGCAATTTTCTTATAGAGAACATAGAGGAGCCCGAGTTGAACCATAAAAAAGCATCTCCGATTGTTAGTATTTTCAAGCATTATACCGCCTGCCTCCGAATATGTTAAGGGCGCTTCTATCCGAATATGAGTTCACCAAAGCGTCAAACTCATTTTTGCAAAAACGGCAAAATTTTTCATTTTGCTATTGTAATTTGATATTGTATTTTTTTTGAATAGATGTTATTATAAGACAACAAAGAATTGTATCATTATACGAAGCTAATGATACAAAATGCATCGCTTGTTTGTATAAGGTATCTCCTGTAAAAGACGGCACTACTGTCGACTTAGGCGAACTTGTTCTTGAACACAAATGGTATGGTTGATCTTCAAGTGATAAGTGTAAGCTTACAATCACCACTCTGCCCGACGTTGCCGGACACCCGTTCAGCATTGATGAATTTGGATTTGCCGGTGCATGGGAAAAAGTTAAAGAGTTTACCGACTCAATACGAACGCCCGCCAAGTGCGAAATTTGCAAATATAGAGATATCTGCTGCGTTTGTGCCGCCTGCTATACGGAAACCGGAGATTTTGCAAAAGTCCCCGAATATGTTTGCAAAATGACGGAGAAAACAGCACAGCTTATATAAAACTAAAAAGAAAGGCTGGAAACTGAAAATGGAGATTAAAAAACAAGTTGTTCTGCGTAGCGTTGCAGGAGAGCATATGCTTATACCTGTAGGCGAAACAGTCTTACAATACAATGGAATTTTTATGTTGACCGAAACCGGAAAATTTCTCTGGGAAAACATAGAAAAAGGCGCAGATTCCGATCATCTCAAGGCTTTGCTTGCCAAGGAATATGAAATAGACTACGCAACAGCAGATACAGATGTGAACGAATTTTTGGAAATGCTTAGAGCGTTTGAGATAATATAAGCCGATAAAGTCTCAGTATTATGAGAGCAACAAAATACCTGCTCAAGATACCGCTTAAATAATAAGCTGCAAAAAATTTTCCACAGCGCCCATATGCACAAGGAACCGTCCCCTGTGCATATGGGCGCTGTGCCGTCAGCCTTTCGGCTGCGCTCGCTCTCTTTTGGGAGATCTTGGCGGTTTGTTCTCGTCGGACGGTCATTCAATTGTATTGTTCCGTTATCCGTTGATTACATTTTAGCGAAAATGTTAGTTGTTTCCCGTATTTCCGAGAGGATGGAAATTTATATTTTTTACAATTCACCAACACCGTGATAAAAACTCTCTCAACGTGATATTGAAACTTGAGTTGTAATGTGTCACAATATATTCAGAAAGAGCGCACTTTCAATTATTAAAGAGAGGTTTTATTATGAAACTGAATATAGGTGAAACCATAAAAAGATTAAGAAAAGAAAAAGAGATTACACAGGAAGAATTTGCAGAGGTTCTTGGTGTATCGTGTCAGTCTGTGTCCCGTTGGGAAAACAATTTGTGTTATCCCGATATTGAGCTTATACCTACCATTGCATCTTTTTTCAGCATATCAACTGATAAGCTTATGGGCATTGATGAGATAACGGAGAAAGAAAACATTGAAAAATATCTTGAACGCTTTCAGCTTGCTATAAGTAAAGGTGAAATTAATGAGTGCATTGCAATTGCCCGTGAAGGTGTTAAGGAATATCCAAACAGCTATGTTCTTCTTGACAAATTGATGTATGCTCTTTTTGCTTCGGGCGATGATGACGGCAATATCCCCGAATGGAAAGAAAATATGGAAAAGTATGATGCCGAAATAACGGCGTTGGGCGAAAGAATAATGAAATACTGTCCCGACCTGAATATCCGCATTAATGCAACGGCAAGACTTGCTTTTAACCATTGTTTGCACGGCAGAAAAGAAATCGGTAAAAGGATTTTTGAAACCTTACCGTCAATGGAACTTTGCCAAGAAAAGCAGATTTGGTGGGCGTTAGAAAAAGATGAAAAATTACCATTTTTGCATAAAGCAATTAAAGACAGCTATGAATTATTAAACACTTTTATATGGCTTTTGGCGGATGCGGATGTTGTCGATGTTGAAACCGAGTTTATTGCTTTAAAAAAGCTTTTTGAGCTGGAAAAACTTATACTTGACGGCAACCGTCCTAATAATAATTGGGGTACAGTGTGGATGGACTTTGATATAGCCAAAAGATATGCACTTATGGGTGATTATGATAATATGTATAAGCACCTGCGTTCGGCGGCTGATGAAGCAAAGGCTTTTGACAACAGACCCGATGAGCAGAAATACACAGCTGTTTTGGTTGGTGAAATAACTGAAAGAAAACTTGATTTTGAAACATCAGACACTCGACCTCTTTGCGAAATACTCCGTGACAAATGGCTGATTCACGATGAATTTGATTCAGTACGTGATGCAGATAGATTTAAAGAAATCGTAAAAATGCTTTAATCCTTATAACTGCTCTCTTTGTGAGGGCAGTTTTTTCATTCAACAGCTGTAAATTTTAAAAAATGCTTAAAAAATATCTTGAAGCACCACAAAGCGGACATGAAAAGGTGTAAAATATGAGTGAAGGATTGAAACTATGTATCTGAAATTAAAAATACAAGAACGATTAAAGGATTTGAGGGCAGAGAAAGGTCTGACTATCGAACAGCTTGCCAAGCAAACAGGCATATAAAAATCCGCACTCGGCAAATATGAAACAAAAGAATACAAAGATATGAGGAGACTCCTTCAAATCTTTGAACTGATGGTGGCAAGGCTCTTTTTCAAATTTTGTGTAAACGCACTTTTATGGTATAAAATTCAGAGTGGTAACAGGGTGTGTGAGCCGCAGGACGGCTTACACGCCTTGTTTGCATCATAGTAGAAATATCGGGGCATGTCAAGGGCGGCTGAT
>CASFRX010000041.1 GCA_949297075.1 uncultured Oscillospiraceae bacterium
AAGAGAAAAAACTACAAAAAAGAACCTCAACTACGCAAATTGCGTGTCGAGGCTCTCGGCTGGTGCCGGTGGTGGGACTCGAACCCACACGATGTCGCCATCAACGGATTTTGAGTCCGTCACGTCTGCCAATTCCATCACACCGGCTTATTACAATGTTAGTATTGTATAACATATTTCAAAAAAAATCAATAGTAAATTTAAATTAAAATTGGTGAATTTAATGAAAACTGTTTTAGTGCTTAAGGGCTCTGCTCGCAAGGATTCCGTATCGTCATTAGTTTCCGACAAGTTTACGGAAAGTGCCGGCGAAAAATTTAATATCAAAACCTACAATGCCTATAAGCTGAACCCTAAGCCTTGCTATGGGTGCGGTGCCTGCGGCAAGGAAAAGAAATGTATAAACCGTGATTTAGATGAGTTCTTTGCCGATTTTGAGCAGGCGGATTATTTCGTTATTTCCACTCCTGTTTATAACAGCAGCGTCCCATCGCCGCTGAAAGCTATTGTTGACAGGTTTCAGCTATATTATGCCCAGCGCTTTGAGTACGGCATAAAGCCCCCTGTTGCAAAGCATAAAAAAGCGGCGCTGATTATTTCCGCAGGCAGTAACGGCGAGGGGAGAGAGGAAATTGAAAAGATGTTCCGCCGCCAGTTTACCGTGCTGAATACTGCCCTCGAAGCTACGGTTTTTGTTGATTCAACAGATACAAAACCCATAACAGAAGAGAGCTTAAAAGAAGCCCGTGAAAAAGGAAAAATATTTTTTAAATGAATTTTAAAAGAATTGTCACAGTCCTTTTATTGTAAGCGGAGAGATAAAAAACAGTTTATACGAAAGGTAATATTTTTTTAATTTTCCTATTGACAAAAGGCTTTTTTCGAAGTATAATTACACCAACCTACTTGGTAGGTTGGTAAATAATTTTGAAAGGCAGGGACAAAAATGCTTTATAAAGACGAAATAAATGTTAAAAAAATATATTTTGAATTCCTTGTCCGTGCCAATTTCAGGTTTGGGCGAATGTGTTGTATTTAATCGCTGTTTTTACAATACAACAAAAAACAAACCTGAAAGGAATTTACAATTATGTCAGAATATAAATTTTAAACACTCCAGCTCCATGTAGGTCAAGAGGAAGCCGACAGCGCAACCGATTCCCGTGCAGTCCCCATTTATCAGACCACCTCTTATGTTTTTCACAATTCCGAACATGCGGCGGCTCGTTTCGATCTAGCCGATTCGGGCAATATCTACGGCAGACTCACTAACTTCACTCAAGAGGTGCTTGAAAAGCGAGTTGCTGCCCTTGAGGGCGGCGCGGCAGCCTTGGCGGTTGCATCAGGCGCGGCGGCTATTACATATACTATTGAAGCTTTAGCCCACGGCGGCGACCACATTGTTGCTCAAAAAACCATTTGCGGCGGCAGTTACAATCTTCTTGCACATACGCTTGTTTCCTATGGCATTGAAACAACCTTTGTTGATGTCCATAATCTCGAAGAAATAGAAAATGCAATAAAGGAAAACACAAAAGCTGTTTATCTTGAGACCCTCGGCAATCCCAACAGCGATATTCCCGATATTGACGCTGTTGCAGAAATTGCTCACCGCCACGGACTGCCCCTTGTAATTGATAACACTTTCGGCACACCTTATTTAATCAGACCCATTGAACACGGAGCAGATATTGTTGTTCATTCGGCAACAAAATTTTTAGGCGGCCACGGCACAACCCTCGGAGGAATTATTGTTGATTCCGGAAAATTTGATTGGAAGGCAAGCGGAAAATATCCTCAGATTGCCGAAGCTAATCCGAGCTACCACGGCGTATCTTTTGCCGATGCCGCAGGTGCAGCTGCATTTGTCACATATATTCGGGCAATTCTTTTGCGTGATACGGGAGCTGCAATTTCGCCGTTTAATGCTTTTTGCTTTTGCAGGGAATCGAAACCTTATCCTTGCGCATTGAAAGGCACGCCGAAAACACCAAAAAGGTTGTGGATTTCCTTGCAAATCATCCGCAGGTGGAAAAGGTTAATCATCCGAGCCTTAAAAATCATCCCCAGCACGAGCTGTATAATAAGTTTTTTCCAAACGGCGGAGCCTCCATATTCACTTTTGAAATTAAAGGCGGCAAGGAGGAAGCGTGGAAATTTATTGACAGCTTAAAAATTTTCTCCCTTCTTGCAAATGTTGCAGATGTTAAGAGCCTCGTTATTCACCCTGCTTCAACCACACATTCGCAGCTGACAGAGGAAGAACTGCTGGAACAGGGTATAAAGCAAAACACTATCCGCCTTTCTATCGGCACAGAGCATATTGATGATATCATTGCCGACTTGGAAAACGGTTTTAACGCTGTTAAATAAAGGAGTAATTGATTATGTCAAAAATTTATAAATCTGCCGACGAACTTATAGGAAGAACACCCTTGCTTGAACTCACGAACATCGAAAAAGAATTCAATCTCCAAGCTAAAATACTTGCAAAGCTTGAGTATTTAAACCCCTCAGGCTCGGTTAAAGACCGAGTCGGCAAAGCGATGATTGACGATGCAGAAAAAAGGGGCATACTAAATAAGGATTCAACAATTATTGAACCCACATCGGGCAATACGGGCATAGGTCTTGCTTCGGTTGCGGCGGCAAGAGGATATAAAATTATTATTGTCATGCCGGAAACAATGTCGGTGGAACGCCGTCAGCTGATGAAAGCTTACGGAGCTGAATTGGTATTGACCGAGGGGAGCCTCGGAATGAAAGGCGCCATTGCAAAAGCCGAAGAATTATCAAAGGAAATACCAAACAGCTTTATTGCCGGACAGTTTGTAAACCCTGCAAACCCTGATGTCCACAGAAAAACTACGGGTCCGGAAATATGGGAGGATACAGACGGCACGGTTGACATTTTCGTTGCCGGGGTCGGAACAGGCGGAACAATTACAGGAGTCGGGCAGTATCTTAAAGCCCAAAAAGCCGATGTTAAAATTGTTGCCGTTGAACCGAAAAGCTCTGCCGTGCTGTCCACAGGCGTTGCCGGAGCACACAAAATACAGGGAATCGGCGCCGGCTTTGTTCCCGAGGTGCTTGATACATCTGTTTATGATGAAATTATAACCGTTGAAAACGAAGACGCTATTTCAGCAGGCAGGCTCATGGGCAAAAAAGAGGGCGTTCTTGTAGGAATTTCTTCGGGCGCCGCCTTAAATGCCGCTATTGAGCTTGCAAAGCGAGAGGAAAACAAGGGCAAAAATATTGTTGTGCTTTTGCCCGATACAGGTGACAGATATCTGTCCACACCGTTATTTTCGGATTGAAATTGAGCAGCTGCAATTATGCTGATTAACTCGCTAAGGAGATGAGCTTATGATGATTTCTACCCGCGGCAGATATGCCCTGCGTGTTTTAATTGATTTGGCAGAGCACCAAAACGGAAAATATATTCCCATGAAAGAGGTTGCCGCCAGGCAGGATATTTCTCTGAGCTATATTGAGCGTATTCTGCCCGTTCTGACGAAAGCAAAGTTAATTGAGGGCTTGCACGGCAAGGGCGGAGGTTATCAGCTGACTAAATCTCCCGAGCAGTATAAGGTTGGTGACATTCTTCGCCTCACCGAAGGGGATTTAGCTCCTGTTGCCTGCGTAGGATGTGATGCAAAGGAATGTAACCGCATGGATCACTGCCGCACCGTTTCAATGTGGGATAGGTTTTATGCCATGACCAATGAGTATTTTGACGGCATTACCTTAGCTGATTTAATGCGGTCTCAGCTTGACTTAGAATAAGCAAAAATTATCAAAACCGTCCGATAATGCTTAACGCATATCGGGCGGTTTTAACACATTATTGTGCCAAAACTTCACATTTTAAAGAAATACTGCCTTATGTGGTGTCGGCGAAGGCTGTTAGCTGTTTTTTGTTAAATATCCAATTCTTTTTTGTTAAAATGGCCAATACTCAAGTTGACAAAAAAAAATTTACTGTGCTATCATAGGAACGAAAATAATCGGTATTTTATCAGCAGATTGGAGATAGAATTTCATGGAAAATTTAAAAGATTTTGAAGCTCTCGGAATGACCCCGAAGAACGGAAAACTTACGGCAGAGCAAATTGCAAAGGTTAAAAGCCTCGGCTGCCTCATGGACAAGCGTTTCGAGGATGTTTTCAATGTCCGTGTTATCACGGGCAACGGAAAAATCACCTCGGCAGAGCATAAGACCGTTGCCGAAGCCGCTGAGCTTTTCGGCTCCTCCGAAATCACTCTTACCGGCAGAATGACCCTTGAAATTCAGGGTGTTGCTTACGATAAAATCCCTGCGCTCGTTATGTATTTAAAGGAAAGAGGTCTGCAAACGGGCGGAACAGGCGCCAAGGTGCGCCCCGTTGTTTCCTGCAAGGGAACAACCTGTCGGTTCGGACTGATAGATACCTTCGCCTTGAGCCAAAAAATACACGAGAGATTTTTTATAGGCTACGGCGATGTTGCCCTGCCTCACAAGTTTAAGATTGCGGTGGGCGGCTGTCCAAACAACTGCGTAAAGCCCGACCTTAACGATTTCGGCGTAATCGGTCAGCGCATTTTTACTCCCGATAAAGAAAAATGCCGAGGCTGTAAAAAATGTGTAATTCAAACCAGCTGCCCCATGAAAGCACCCTCTCTTGTGGACGGAAAAATCAGCATTGACCCCGAAATCTGCAACAAATGCGGCCGTTGCCACGGCAAATGTCCTTTCGGCGCATTTGAAAAGGCAGAACAGGGCTACAAGGTTTGCATAGGCGGCCGTTGGGGCAAGAAAACCGCAATGGGCAAACCGCTTTCAAAAATTTTCACCTCTGAAGATGAGGTTATGGATGTTCTTGAAAAGACCCTCATACTTTTCCGTGATGAAGGAATCAAGGGCGAGCGTTTTGCAGATACTGTAAACAGATTGGGATTTGATTATGTTGAAAAGAAGCTTCTCGGTGAATAAAATTATCAGTTTATTTGTTATACTTGTTGTTTTTGCTTCCGCCCTTTGCGGATGCGACAAAGAGGAGCAAAACAGCGCCACAGGCGATACCGTCACCTTTACGGACGCTCTGAGCAGAACGGTTACGGTAGAGAAAAATCCCGAAAGAGTTGCCTGCCTGATAGGCAGCTTTGCCGACACTTGGGTGTTGGCAGGCGGAACACTCTGTGCGGCGGCAGAAGAAGCTTGGGAGGATTTCGGGCTTGAGCTTTCGGACGCAGTAAATTTAGGCGGAGCTCATTCTCCGAGCCTTGAGCTGCTCCTCTCTGCCGACCCCGATTTTGTCATTGCAAGTGCGTCTACTGCGGCGAATGTTGAAATGGAGCAAACTCTCGAAAACGCAGGAATTACAGTCGCCTATTTTGATGTTGATACATTTTACGATTACCTTGCTATGCTTGATATATGCACCGATATCACGGGCAGAAAAGATTTATATGAGGAAAACGGCTTAAAGGTAAAAGAGCAGATTGAAAAAGCTAAAGATGAATTTTCTGCGGCAAATTTACCGGAAGAAAAGCGCACGGTGCTTCTGCTCAGAACCTCGGCAAATCTCCTCAAGGCAAAGGGCAGCGAGGGAACTATCCTTGGCGAAATGCTCAGCGACCTTGACTGTATCAATATTGCCGACAGCGATGAAACGCTCCTTGAAAGCTTAAATGTCGAAAGCATTATTCAGCAGGAGCCCTACCGCATTTTTGCGGTTGCAATGGGAGAACATGAGGCGGCTGAAAAGAACTTAACTAAAACAATGGAGGAAAACCCTGCGTGGGCAAGCCTTAAGGCAGTTGAAAACAGCCGGCTTCACATGATGGACAAAAGGCTTTTCAACCTTAAACCTAACGCAAATTGGGGAAAGGCTTATGAACAGCTTGCTCAAATCCTTCTTAGCTAATAATAAAAGAATAAAGCTGCTCTATTGCATTGGCTTTCTGCTTTTGCTTGGGGCGGCTTTTGCAGGTATTTGCCTGGGCAACACTGTTATTTCCTTGTCGGAGCTTATCTCTGTCTTTTCTAAGGAGCTTTCCTCTTCGGCAGACGGCAGGATTTTTCTTTATGTGCGGCTTCCGAGGACTGTCGCTTCCCTTGTTTGCGGAGCGGCGCTTGCAGTGTCGGGTACGGTAATACAGAGTGTGCTTGCCAATCGCCTTGCCTCTCCGAGCATTATAGGCGTAAATTCCGGCGCCGGCTTAGCTGTCACTCTTTGCACCGCCTTGGGCGTCTACGGCGGATTTAGGTTTTCGCTTTTTGCCTTTTGCGGAGCTTTTGCCGCAGTTATGGCGGTCAGCTTGCTTGCCCGAAGAATCGGTGCGTCTCGCGGCACATTGATTTTGCTGGGAATTGCTGTAAACAGCCTTCTTAATGCCGTTTCGGATACGGTTGTGACCTTTATTCCCGAAGTCGGCGTAATGAGCAACGATTTTAAGGTTGGTGATTTTTCTGCCGTGACCTACAGCAGGCTTTTGCCCTCCGCCGCTTTAATTGCTGTTTCCCTTGTGCTTTTATTCACCCTGACAAACGAGCTTGATGTGCTTTCCCTTGGTGAAGACAGCGCAAAATCTCTGGGCATGAATACAGCCCTTGTTCGCACCTTGTTTTTGATGCTTGCCGCCGTCCTGGCAGGCTGTGCGGTGAGCCTTGCGGGCTTACTCTCCTTTGTCGGCTTAATTGTTCCCCATGCAGTAAGGCGGCTTGCAGGCAGTAAATCTTCGCAGCTTCTGCCCCTTTCCGCACTGTTCGGTGCGTCCTTTGTGTGCCTTTGTGACACAGCGGCAAGAACTCTTTTTTCGCCCTATGAGATTCCCGTAGGTATTATTATGGCTTTCCTCGGCGCTCCGTTCTTTGTGTTTATCCTCATTAAAGGCAAAGGGGGGCATACCCTTGCTTGAACTGAAAAATATTTGTGCAGGCTACGGCAAAAATCAAATTTTGGCAGATATTTCCCTGTCCTTTCCTAAATCCAAATTCATTTGCATCATAGGCCCTAACGGCTCGGGGAAAAGCACCCTGCTAAAAACCGCAATGGGTATAATCCCCATACTTTCCGGAGAGATTTATATTGACAGCGAAAATGTCAACAGCCTTTCTCGCCGTCAGCTTGCCGAAAGAATGGCTTATCTTTCCCAGGGCAAAAATGTGCCCGATATGACAGTCGGTCAGCTTGTTATGCACGGCAGATTTCCCCACCTGAGCTATCCTCGCCGCTACAGCGAAAAGGATAAGAGCATTGTTTCAGCGGCGCTTAATGAGCTTAGAATTTCCGGACTCAGGGATAAACCTCTTTTTTCCCTTTCGGGAGGTATGCGGCAAAATGCCTATATCGCCATGGCTTTGGCGCAGGATGCCGAATATATTCTTCTCGATGAGCCCACATCATACCTTGATATTTCTCACCAGCTGGAGCTGATGAAAAGCATGAAAAGGCTAACGGCTTTAGGCAAAGGTGTTGTTTCGGTGCTGCATGATTTGCCCCTGGCTTTTTCCTTTTCGGATTATATCGTTGTACTCAATAACGGAGTAGTTGTCGCCGAAGGCACACCCGAAGAGCTTTATAATCGGCCCATAATCCGGGAAGTTTTCGGCATTGAGCTTGATTATTCTGCGGAAGAAAAAAGCTATCGCTATAAATATATCCTCTAATAAAATCAAAAAGCGAACTGACCTCCAAAATCAGTTCGCTCTTATTTTTAGTGAATATATTATACTATTTTTTGCCCTGTTGCTGCTGTTGGACAGAGGCGTCCATCATTCGAGCCATCATGCCGGGTCGCTTTGCTTTTTTGGGCTTATATGCAGGGGGATTTGCAAGCTTTGCTTTGGCTTTTTTGCCTGCGGAGGTTGCAAAAAATTTGTTAACCCTGATTACGGGCTTGAGCATATCATCGCACATATGGTCTACGCAGTTTGCGAGCAAGGTCTGGTCGTTATCCATCTTGCCGAGAATTGAAACTGCGATAAGGCTCTGTGTTTCGTTGGTTGCATCGAGATAAATCTCGTTGAGCAAGGTGAAAAGCTTTTTCATCTTTGCAGGGTCGTTCTGCCTGATAGTTTCAATAATTGCATCGGCACAGCCGCCGTCAAAAAAATCCTCCGGCAAAAATTCGCCGTATTTTCTGATGTTTTCGTTGTAAGCCGCTCTGTATTCGGGATAGAGAGAGGCGGTAAGACGGCTTGCAAGGGTGTTTGCATCGTAATAAACCGAGCCGCTTCGTGCCGCCGCTTTTGAAACAGTCTTGGGGGCTTTAACCTTTTGTTTGTCCTTTGCAGCTTTGCAGTATTTTTCACGAATGGTATCGGAAATTTCTCCGCTGATGTAGCTCAAATCGCTCATATCGGCAGTTGCAGGGTCGAGCAGAGAAACGGAAACTAAATCGAAGTTAATAAAGCAGCCGTCATCATCAGTATCCTCGGAAACAGAGAAATTTAATTTGTTATCGAAATAATCAAGCCTTAATGCGGCCGCCTGACTGCGGTATTCGAGCCTGTATCCGACGGAATTTTCGCCTGCGGCAATGGGAGCTTCACCCTTTGCAACGCCATCGGGCACAACGGCTGAAAAGCCTGCATCTTTCATTGTAAGCTCTAATGAGCTGTGTATTTTGGCAAGAGCCTCTTTAATATCAAGCATATTTTTTGCTCCTTCTAATAGTAAAACACAAATAGTATAACACAATTTACACTATTTGTCTATAACGAATATAAAGGCGATTCACGATGCGCAGCATCGCCTCATGCACAAAGTGCGCTTCTCGTGCCGAAAGGCACAGTTAGTTCAAAAAAGCCTGATTTGTCCGACAGACAAATCAGGCTTTTTGCTGGAGCGGATGACGAGGCTCGAACTCGCTACCTCCACCTTGGCAAGGTGGCGCTCTACCAGATGAGCTACATCCGCACAAACAACATGTAAAATTATATATGATAAATTTAATTTTGTCAAGGGCTTTTTTGAAGATTTTTTTATGCGATTGCTATTGTTGAAATTGAAAATGCTTTCAAATTATTGTATAATGATAAAAACAATAGATATAGGGAGATTTTGGCATGAAAAAATTAATAGCTTTCATTTTGGCGGCTGTTTTGCTCTTTTGCTGCACTATCGGTACATCCGCCGCAGAAGAAAAGACTGTTCCTATTGTTGTGGTGAGAGGCCTGGATTTTAACGGCCTTATTCTTGACCAAGGCACTGAAAACGAGCGTCCTGCTTTGAGCATAAATGTGCCGAGCCTTATTTTTGGTATAGTTAAGACCCTTACTCTGAGCATTTTCGGCGGCACAGACGGCTTTGTCGACGGCGTTATTGATGTTGCAGGGGATATTTTCAGCCCCCTTGCCTGCGATAAAAACGGCAACACGGTTCAAAATGTCTCCGTCAAGGAATACGATAAAAACATGGCGTCATACCCTGAAAAGATCGAAAGCTTTCAAAACCAAGACAGTGAGGCGGGAGTCGTCGCAGAGGCCTGCGAAAGATACGGCGCAGAAAATGTTTACTATGTGACCTACGATTGGCGCCTTGACCCCTACGAAACTGCGGATAAGATAAATGCGCGAGTTAACCTTGCAATTAAAGAAAGCGGATGCGATAAAGTAAAGCTCATTTGCTGTAGCATGGGCGGCGTTATGACTCAGGCTTATTTCGATAAGTACGGCTACGAAAAAATCGAAAGCTGTATGTTTTTGTCAACCGCAATTTACGGCGCATATTCCGCTTCGGATCCCCTCTCCGGCAGGGTTAGCTTTGACAAATCAACCTTAAATAATTTTTTAAACGGAGCTTTATCAGATTTAAGCTGGCTTTGGTCTGCGCTCGATTCTTCAGGCGTTACAGACGGACTTGTAGCTTTTGCAAACAACCTTGCGGATAATTACAAGGATAAGATTTATGATGAACTGCTGATGGATACCTTCGCCTGTATGCCCGGCATTTGGGCTATGCATATAACAGAGGATTTTGACTCTGCAAAGCAGTTTATTTTCGGCGGCAAAGAGGAACAGTATGCAGGTTTAATCAAGAAGATTGATAAATATCAGGAATACTGCCTCAAGCGTGATTCATTCCTCAAGCAGATGCAGGCTGACGGCGTTGAAATTATGCTTGTCTGCTCATACAACAAGCCTGTTGTTCCCGTTTATGAACATTCCTATTGCAACGGCGATCAGGTGCTTGAAACCGAGCTTATGTCAGCAGGTGCAACCGTTGCTCCCTACGGCAAAACTCTTGGTAACGATTATGTTGCCGCTAACCCGGAAAAGCTCTCTCCCGATAGGGTGATAGACGCTTCGACTTGCCTTTTCCCCGATAACACATGGTTTATCAAAAACGCCACTCATGTCTGCTGCCGGCATGGCTCCAAGCTTGCTGAAATGATCTTTTGGCTGATGGATTATGAGGGTCAGCCCACAGTCAGCACAAATATGCTCTATCCGCAGTTCCAGCTTTGCGACGATGCACAAAACCTCTTTATTTTTTGATTACATAAGAATTACAATACAGTTAAATATTTGTAACTATCGTTGACTTTAATCCCTTTGTTTGCAATAATGCAGACAGAGGGATTTTTGCTTTTTATATGAACTTTTTCCTCTAAATTATATACTAAAGCATATTTTGGTAAAGGGGTGTTTATCAATGAAAAGAATTATTCCGTTAGCGCTTATCTTATGCTTGATTTTTTGCGGCTGTGGGATAAATAAACCGACTGAGCCGGGCAGTGAAGAACCAACAGACACAACCGCTGTTAGCGACAAGCCTGTTTTTATGCTTGACGCTCTGCCCGATATCGGCAAATTCAGCCAAGATAAGCTCTATAAGCGATGGTACAAAGAATATACCGATGAGCTGAAAACCCGAAGCGATTACGGAGAGCTAATCCCTTTTATCGGCGATTGCCGCTATTACGAAGAAGCAGAAAACTATGCCGAAGAAAAATACGGCTATTACAGCCCGATTTACGGCCTGATGACAACTAACGGCGAAATAGTTGTTGACGCTGTTTATGAGAGCATTTATGAAATTGAGCTTGACGGCGAGGTTCACTATGCTTTGGTAAAATCCATTCCTTTCAAGGACGCTGAGGGCTGGTACGGCTCAAAAACCGAAACAACAATTACCAAAACAGACGGTTCAAAGGCATTTACCGTTTCGGGCTATGTTGCAGGTGATTCAAATAACGGCAGAATTTGTGTCGTCAGTGCAGGCGAGGAATACGAAGGAACCACGAGCGTTTATGATTACGAGGGAAATTACATTTTCAAAGCGGCCAAAGGATACAGCGCATACGGCAGCTACAGGGACGGCCTGCTTTGCTGTACAGACTATTCGAGCGAAGCCTTAAAAAGCATTGCCTACGATGTCAACGGCAAAACTGTTTTTGAAATTGACGGAGAGATAGCAGCACCTTTTAAAAACGGAAAGGCTGTTGTTTACATGCCTTCGGTTTTTGAGAATATTCCGGGCAAGCAGGGCATTATCAACACGCAGGGAAAATGGCTTCTCAAGCCCATATATGATAGTATTCAGCAGTTTGATAACGGATACTATGCTGTAAGAGTTTTAGGTAAAGAAGAAATACTCGATGAAAACCTGAATACTATTGTGAAAAAAGACAGCAATGATGCTTGGTACAGCTCTACGGATAAGAAAATTTTTTATAACATAGATGGCTATTACTACGACGGCCTGACCGATGAGCCTATTGTTTGCAAAGAAAACGGCGCTCAGGCAACAGATTACTTTTACGAAAGCGGATATTTTGCGGCAAAGCAAGGCAAAGCTTGTTTTCTTTTTGACAGCGACGGTAAAACGGTTTGCGTAATTGAAAACACGGGAGAGCTTTTTGGTTTTGACGAAACCATGTTTTATATTTATTCCAATAAAGGCACTGTTCACACGGAAACCTATTATGATTTCAGCGGCAACGAGGTGCTGAGCCTGCAATACGATGATAGTAAGGGCTACAAATCCGTAGAATATACGCCCGAACTCTCTCGCTTTCTGCTGATACATGAATATAACTCCGACATAGGCATTGAAATAATCAGAATTTTCGACAGAGAAAAGGGAGAATACCTCGACAAAATTTTAGGTTTGGACTGCCGTGCCGCAGATGTCTGTCAAGCAGGCGGCAAAATATATATAAGCCTTGCTTTTGACAGCTATGTTTGCGTTTATGAAGAAGATTTTAATATGATTTTCAAAGCGACAAATCAGTATACAGATTAACAAGTTAACAGATTATTAAGGAGGAACTTAAAATGAAAAAATTAATCTCAGTTATCTTGGCTCTTGCTTCTGTTTTATCTCTTGCCGCATGCGGCGAAACAAAAACACCCGAAGACCCCACAGTTACCCCTGCAAATCCCACAGGCAATTTTGTTTTCACAGAAGAAAACTACCCTAAAATGGGCGGCTCCTTGGCGGTGCTTCCCCTTGGCGAAGCAATAACCGCAACTGTGCTTGGCGTAACTCGTGAGAAAGCAAACGGCATGATAGTTTTTGAAGGCTCAACAACCGATAACTACAACGCCCTTGTTGACGGTAAATTTGATATACTCCTTGCCTACGAGCCGAGCGTTGGGGCAAAGCAATACGCCAAGGATAATAATTTCGAGTGGGAAATGACCGCAATAGGTGCAGACGCTCTTGTGTTCATTTGCAGCAACACAAACGCCGTTGATTCTCTGACCACAAAGCAGATTAAAGATATCTACACGGGAAAAACAACAACATGGGACAAAGTCGGCGGAAAGAATATGCCCATAATTCCCTACCAGCGCAACAAGGACAGCGGCAGTCAGACTCTTTTTGATAAGCTCATAAATTTAGGCGATGACCTTATGGACGCACCAAAGAGCCAAATTGTAGGGTCTATGATAGGTCTGCTGGAAGCCGTTGCCGATTATGACAACGCCGAGGGCGCACTTGGCTACACGGTGTATTACTACCTGACAAATATGGAATCCGACAAGCTTTCAAGCTCGAAAATTTTGGCGATTGACGGCATAGCTCCCACTAACGAGAGCATCTCAAGCGGCGAATATCCTTTTGTAAATGATTTCTATGTTGTAATACCCAAGGATTTGCCCGAAGATGCACCGGCAAGAATCCTCTATAATTGGATTATCTCCGAACAGGGCAAAGAGCTTGCAGAAAAAGAAAACTATGTAGTCAAAACATCTAAGTAATCCAATTAAATTAAAAGGGCAGATAAAAAAATCGGGAGTTCAGAAATGAGGTCCCGTTTTCAATGTCTCAATGAAGTTGATTTGTTCAAGAGTGTGTAATCTGCGGATATCTCCACATATTTCCACTACACGATGCTTTTCTTTTGCGCAAACGGAAAAATAAGCACCGTAGGGGACGGCGTCCCATATATTCTCCAAAGGTGAACCTAAATAAGCTTTTCGTTTAATCATTTGGCATAATCATGCTTTTTTCAGTCCTCTGACCTTTGTTGATACTACTGTATCAAGAGGAACCATACTGATATCCACGCTTCCGTCCGCTTTCCTCGTAATGAGCGTTCCGCCGCGTTGAATATAGTTTTTACTAATGCCCTTGTAAGCAAGGTAATCAACGGACATTCCGTAGGTCATTTGGATTCCCTTATATATAAGCGACAGTGTGTTTAAGTGGTCGTGTCCGCAGAACATCCACTTTATAACGCCGTTTTCTACTGCTCTGTTAAAAAATGTACCCTCATGCTTAGAAATGCCGAAATATTCATCTTTTTCGGCAACGCTGCCATGGCAATAAA
Source organism: uncultured Oscillospiraceae bacterium (assembly GCA_949297075.1). Taxonomy (GTDB): domain Bacteria; phylum Bacillota; class Clostridia; order Oscillospirales; family Acutalibacteraceae; genus UBA8612. The sequence continues at coordinate 13,771 of CASFRX010000041.1, forward strand.
TAACGCTCTTGTCGCCGAGCTTCATTTTCTCATAGGCCTCCTTAAATTCGCGAGGCGGCATATGAAAAAATGCCATAGCCTTTATGTCGGGATACTCCTTTTTTAATGCGTCAAGACGCTCCATACACCAATCAACCTGGTCGTCACGAATCCTGTCGAATCCTCCGAAAAACCAGCCGTTATCTCCATACATATTAGAATCAAGCATAACAAGCGGGAGAAGCACTTTTTCGCAGCTATCAACCAATTCTATAAGGAAGTTACCCACACCTGTAAGCTCTTTTCTGCCATGAGTAAATATAGAGTATCTCCCTTTTTTGAATAGCTCTGCCAATTCCTCTTTGCCGCGAGTCGAGCCCATTTCACAATCGTGATTCCCGAAAACCGGAGTATAAGGAATTTCAAAGCTATCCAAAAACGCCATCAGCTTGTTTGCCTGTTTTCGGTTGTTAATTGTTCCCGACTGGGGCAAAAACGGATATATGGAATCTCCGGTAAGCACTATTAAATCCGGCTTGGATTTCTCAATAATTTTCGTGACAGCATCCATCGCAAGCCTGTCTTTGCCCTTTGATAAAAGACCAAATCCAAGATGCAGGTCGGTTAACTGCAGAATTTTAAAATCCCTGTCTGCAGAGATTTTTAGCGTGAATGTTTCGTTGTCTATCAGTCGTAATTTATCTGAGCTGTACATAGGCATTTCCTAATCAGTCAAAGAACAATCTCTTGATTGTATCGTTGCCGCTCTGACAAGAGTATTATACGAATTATGGCATACAATTTCAAGATTATATATTAAATATTGATCTTAACAACCCATAATATGTATGCGTTTCATCTTTTGTTGCTCCGGCACAAATCGCAACTTGCTGACACCAATACAACAATCTATTTTCGGGAAGGTCAATCATTTTCCAATGTTCTTTAAGAACTTCGGGATTAGCCGATATAATGGTTTCAACTATCAAATCTTTATATCGTTGTATTCTTCCAAATGCGGCGGGCATGTGTTCGTATACTCCATTTACGGTTACAATATCAACACGTCCGCCTGCAGAGAATTGATCACGAATATTGGTGTTAATAACAGCACAGTTCGTAGCTAACCAAAGTGCATACCTTTGATATTTTTTCGTGCTATTATACCCTAAAATTTCAGGGAATAAAGCATACCCTTGTACCGTGTAATAGTTTTTTTCTTCGTGAGACAATGTACTCCACAATCGAACTGTAGGGGGGCGACAGTTTCTTCTATATCTGAATCAGCCGCCCACCACAAACTTTCGCCTGGCTTTAATTGCTGTTTATAATATTTAGAAACTGGTGCAACAGGGTTTTCCATTTTGCGTAATTTGTCATATGGGATACCCATCTTGTCAAATATAGTTTCTCCTACACCAAGCTCCATATCAATTTGATAGCGAGGATAGTGAGTTACCGATATTCCTGACAAACATTCCTCGTAAGGGCGACTCATAAAAGCAACAGGTGAACCCAACTTTCCAAAGGTAAGAAAAATGCGTTCAACATTTTGATCACGTGTTGATTCTAATATACTGCTGCCTATTGATTTCCAATGATTCTTATTAGTGCTTTTTACTTCTACTCCATAGAATCGATTTGCAACTATATCTGGAAATGATGCACCTGAAACTAATTGTATTGTTCCTTCAAACGACGTATGAACAGCACATCTTGACAAAGCATCGCAAACATCTTCCTCTAATTGAGTGCCATTACGACCTTTATAATACGACTCTCTGCCTTTTGCTTCCGCATTGAGCATAGTATCAGTTTTTGCCATTAATACTCTAAATTCTTCTAATGATGGCTTTCTATTCTCAGATATTATCATTTTCTTCACCTCCAAAATACACACTCCATAAGGTTTCTATGCGTTTTGCAATATGAAACCCTAACAACGGTGGAACGGCATTTCCAATTAACTTATAAGCTTCTGATGTAGATACAGAGCTATTGGTTGTGTTGTTTTTGAAAACAAAATCATATCCATCAGGAAAAGTTTGAATACGAGCACATTCCCTAATTGTTAACCTACGCTCGATTTTGCCGCTGTTTAGTTCATCAGCATAAGCGCCACCGTGTTCAACACTCAAACGACGAAACTCAATATTACCGTGATGTTCAGAACGTATAGTTGGGCCAATACTATCAAGTTTAACTTCCGTCTGCCCCTGACAATGTTTGCCCATATACTTTGCTTTTGAATATTTTTGCTGTGAAATATCAGTCGATTTCTCTGGCTCATCCAATCCAATAAAGGCTTGTCTTAGTGTTACTGGTGGCAATAAGTTAATTCCCGAAGTGTTATAAGAATGTGTTATAAGTGGATATGGATCAAATTCTTCAGGAATACTCGACATAGAAAGAGCTTCAAGGGCTTTTGGTGTTAGTGCCGATTTCTTGAATCCAAAGAAAATTACTCTTTCTCTTGATTGAGGCACACCATAATTAGCGGCGTGTAATACTCTTGCTGGCACAACAAGATAACCATTTTCAGAAATCGTACTAAAATCGTGTTCAATAATAGCTTTTACATCGCCAAGATTTGCAAGCCCTTTGACATTTTCAGCAATGAAAACTTTGGGTTGCGTAACGGAGATAACCTCACGCATCCACATATATAACTGACCGCGACTTTCTACACTTGGAGTATTAGAGTCAACTATCTTTTTTCCAGTATGACTTTTGTCTGAATCAAATCCCTGCCTTTTTCCTGCAACGGAAAAGTCCTGACAAGGAAATCCGCCGGTTACAATATCAATGTTTTCAGGAAATACAGGCATCCCGTTTTCCTTGTGTAGTTTAACAAGATCGACGATACTATCAAGATAATATGTTGAAGTAGCAATTCCACGCTTTCCAAAATAATTTGTCCAAGCCGCCTTTGCATCTTCTCTAATATCGTTAGCAAAAACCGTATGAAATCTATTTTTAGGAAGACGTACCCAATGTTCATCTACAGGGGTAACATTCCAATTTGCGTTGATTTTGGAATTTATACAGGATTTTAAGACTTCAAAATCACCCTCAAATCCTAAATCCATACCACCGCAACCCGAAAACAAAGATAAAACATTTATCGTTGTTTTTCTTGTTTGATTTTTAGAAAGTTTGTTTTGCCTTGCGGGTTTTTGAGTGGTTATAGGAATAAACCAAACACCACTTCTTTTGACCGCACCATCTATACGACCTTCGTTACACAAAATCTGCACTCTACGTGGTGTAATATTCCACTTTTGAGCGGCAGATTGAACCGTAATCATTTCATTCATACACCTAACTCCTCACAAGTCATGGTATATATTATATTCGTTTGTGCGAACTTTTTCAAGATGTTTTGCGAAGTTTCTAAGTAAGAATACAAAAAATTGCGACAGAGAGGTGCTAATCTCCCTGCCGCCGTTGTGCTTATACCGTGTAAATTATATCTGCATTTACAATTTCCGTTGTGCGATTGCGGATGTTATTCATCCAAGTAACCTACTTCATTTGATTATCCGCTTTGAGCTTTCATGTCGTGCGCTTTTTTGATTTGAGCAGGCTGGATATTCGTTTGCTCATTGAGTAACAGAGCAACAAGGACTGTTGCCCGAAAACCGATTGAACGGAGACAAAACAAAAAGAGTTAACTGGCTTCTCAAAAAATCAGTTAGCTCTTTGCTTTTACAATAATTCAAATAATGTTGCCGTTTTGTTGCCACGGAGGACATCAAAGCGGCGAAAAGCCTTTATTTACGGGCTTTTTTAAGGGCGTGAAATTATTCCCACTCGACAAAGCCTAATCAATTTTGTTTAGAGATTATTTTCTGTCGTATTCGTGGTACTTTTGATTATTTGATGTATCCATATTATCCTGCCTATATGGGCTAATGTTATCAATTTGTTATCGGGATTGATAACAGTCGCCCTGTCACTGCGGATAATAGCAATATGTCTTATGTTAAATTATAAGCGATTTTGCTTGGAGAATCAAGCACTGTCCTGACAATTATTACAAACTAAATCATTTGGTGCCTATAGATAATTTTCTATTCTATTCACTCTTAAGCATCGAAAAATAGAGGCCCCGAAAGCCTGATTGTAAGCCGTTTTTAAGGGATAAACTTTGAGGGGGAAGGTTTGTACCTCACCCTCTATTTTGTGTTTGAAAGCGCAACAATCCATCAAAGCTTTTTCCCGATCATCATAAGCCAGCGCTGATTAAAATAGATTTTCCCATTTTTTTCATAAGGATTAAAGCCTGTTAATCCACTGCCATTTATTTCATCCATAAGCCGTTTGGATATGTCTGCGGCTATTTGGGTAGGTGTATTAGTAAGAGCGAGCCAAGCAGATAATGAAACAGGAAGTTCCGTGCAATCCATCGTTGTAATAGGCAAGCGACTATCTTGGAACATTTCTGTAAATTCTTCCTTGCTCAAATTACGCATATGTGAGGGATCACGCAGGGTTTCTATTTCATCTTCTGTATTTCGCAATGTTTCTTCGGCTGCCTCCATATCCATGACAACCAGTTTACCGCCTGTTTTCAATACCCGTACCATTTCTGAAAAACAGCGTTTCGGATTTGGAAAATGGTGAAAAGCAAGACGGGAGATTACAATGTCAAAGCTGTTATCTGAAAATGGCAATTTCTCGGCGTCGCCCTGCACAAAATTCATATTCAAAAGCCTTTGTTTTGCGGCTTCGGCTTTTCCAACAGCAAGCATAGCGGTTGTCATATCAAGGCAGGTCACATTTTCTACAAATGGAGCAAGAGAACGCCCGCAGATACAAGTTCCTGCCGCCACCTCTAAAACGGTATCTGTTTTTTGAGGCTTGACACACGAAATCATATGTTCCAAGTATTCCTGCTTTGTAAAATTCATTGATTTTGTTTCAAAGTTCTTTATCTGCTCAATAAAGGATTTTTGTATTGTTTTCGCATTTAATGAAATCATAAGGCTGTTCCTTTCTTCGGTAAGAAAAATGAGGACATATCCGTTTTCTCTAATGTGAGCAGTTGTACTTTTTTCTCAATGCCGCCTGCATATCCTGTCAGGCTCCCGTTTGTACCGACAACACGATGACAGGGAATTATGAGGGAAATGGAATTATGCCCCACCGCACCGCCGACAGCCTGTGCGGACATTTTTGAAAGTCCTTTTTGCTTTGCTATTCTTTCTGCGATTTCACCGTAAGTCATTGTTTTTCCAAACGGAATGGTCAGCATAATTTCCCATACGGATTTACGGAAAGGCGTTGTCTGCATACACAGCGGCGGCGTGAAATCAGGTGCTTTGCCGCTGAAATAAATATCCAGCCAGTGAACAGACTGTTCAAATACCGGCAGGCTCTTTTCTTCATATTCTTTTGGGAGCGTATCTCCAAAATATCGCTGCCCGTCAAACCAAAGCCCTGTCAGCTCTGTTCCGTTGCTGGAAAGTGTGATGCCGCCTAAAGGCGAGTCATAGTGATATGTATAGGTCATAAGTTTACACCTCCAAATATGCATTGGAGTCCGCAGGTGCCTCTGTTCTGTCCATCATTGTATAGCTACGGACTGGCGTTACAACCGTAATCTTGTAGTCTGCAAAATCGTTCATTCTTCCGTGCTTTTGCGCCATACGGTGTGCGGCAAAGTTCCGCCATTTTGAAACACATTCCTCATTTTCCCATACGGACATACTGAGCAGCTTCCCCTCAGTGGCAAGGGAAGAAAAACGCTCTGCTCTGATAAATCCTTTTGCATTTGCAAGGCTCTCCTTCAGTGAACCTGCCATTTTCAAATAATCATCCATTCTCCCGTTTTTTACGGTCACTTCAAATAATACGATAGTGTTGCCCATTTATTTTCCCTCCTGTGATTGATTAACCAATTTCGACTTACATCTTTTACAAGAACGATAGCCTTTTTCTATTACTTCTTCCATCGTGTTAAAAAATACGATATTTTTTCAAGCGGTAATCTTGCAGGGCAGCCCGGTCGGCATATAATTTTTGTTGTTTTCACACCAAAAATAAACTTACCGTCATATGAACTATCCCTGTTTTGAATTGCTCGTAATTTCTCTTGTTCGTTCATTTTTCCTGTTCTCCTTTTTGGGGGCGTAATCTTTCATTTCAGGTATCGCACCGCCGGCTACCGCCCAAAAGTACAAGCTTGCCACACTGCAATAGGGGCTTAACCTCCTGCGATATTTTTCAAACAATTTACGGTCTATTTTCCGATGATGATATACCATCCGCATACCACGCAAGACAGCTAAATCACCGTAGCTGAATACATTTGGACGCTGCATACAAAAAAGCAAAATCATTTCAGCAGTCCACACACCGATACCTTTCAGTGACGACAATTCCTCTATTGCCTCATCGTCCGTTTTATCCCAAACCCCCTCCAAATCAAACGCCCCACTTTGTACTTTTACAGCGAAGTCCGTGATATACTCAGCTTTTTTGAAAGTCATTCCAAAAGACTGTAAATGATTGATCCCGGCGGCAAGAACGGTATCGGCATTCACTACGCCAAGATTATCCTGCATTCTCTGCCAGATTGTTGCCTGCGCCTTTGTAGAAATCTGCTGACCGATAATGTGATGAACAACCGAAGAAAACAAATCGCTGTCCACTTCACGCTCGATTTTCCCGATTTTATCAATCACTTCTGCAAGGCGTTTATCTTTTTGTTTTAGATATATAATCTCTTTTTCGCCATACGGAAAAAACATTCTTGCTCCACCTCCCATCTTGACTTTGGATTTATTGCTTAGTATAATATTATCACAATTAAATGCGATATAATATTAAAATATCGCCGAGTATTAAATAAAATGCTTGAAAAAATGAATGATTTTTTTGATAAACGGTTAGACGGTTACGATGAACATATGATGACCTGCATTGAATCAGCAGAAGAATTTTATCCTTATACCGCCGAGCTTTTACCACAAGCCAACGGCGCACAAATCCTTGACTTGGGATGCGGTACGGGTTTGGAATTGGAGCATTATTTCAAAATCAACCCTTCGGCAAAAATAACAGGTATTGATTTGACTGAATCAATGCTGAATGCATTGAGAAACAAGTTCCCCGAAAAGGATTTGACCTTAATTCTCGGCTCATATTTTGATGTTCCGTTTGAAGCAAACACTTTTGATGCCGCAGTTTCAGTTGAATCTTTGCACCATTTTACTAAAGAAGAAAAAGTCCCGCTTTTCACCAAACTCTGCAAAGCATTAAAAGACGGTGGATATTTTATTCTTACCGATTATTTTGCCTTGTCTGATGAAGATGAAAAAACATTCAGAAACGAATTGCTCCGTCTGAAAAAAGAACAAGGCATTAATGATAATGAGTTTTATCATTATGATACGCCGCTGACCGTTGAACACGAAACTCAAGCTTTACTTGAAGCCGGATTTTCCTTTGTTGAGGTCTTAAATAGTTGGGATGCAACATTCATGATCAAGGCAAGCAAATAAACCCAACATATAAGTTCATATAAACAAATACATAAAAGAGCTTAAACACATAGTAAAGGATATAAAAATGACTTTTGAAGAAAGAAAAGAACAGGTTAAATCTTACCTTGGTAAAACAGTAACTATAGGTATAGACAGACCCATAGGATATGTTCATAAAAAAGAAAACTACTCCCTCACTTATCCCTTAAACTACGGATTTATACCCGGTGTTCTCGGCGGTGACGGAGAAGAACTTGATGTTTACCTTTTGGGTGTAAATGAGCCTGTTACTGAATACGAATGTGAAATTATTGCAATTGCTTACAGACACAACGATGTTGAAGATAAGCTTGTCGGTGCACCCATTGGTATGAACTTTTCAAAGGAAGAAATAGCAGACGCAATAAGATTTCAGGAACAGTATTACAATACCGAGATTGAGGTTCTATGATCATGACAAGAAAAGCAACTAATAACGATATACCTGCGATATCAGGATTATACCGTGAGCAATTCAGAGAAATGGCAAAGCTGATTCCCGATTTTATCAAAGAGGGCGACCAGAGCACAGAGTTTATTGAGAATACGATTGCTAATGAAGAGTCAGATATTCTTGTTTATGAGAACGATGGTATGGTGGCTCTTTTTCAAATTTTGTGTAAACGCACTTTTATGGTATAAAATTCAGAGTGGTAACAGGGTGTGTGAGCCGCAGGACGGCTTACACGCCTTGTTTGCATCATAGTAGAAATATCGGGGCATGTCAAGGGCGGCTGA
>CASFRX010000042.1 GCA_949297075.1 uncultured Oscillospiraceae bacterium
ACATTGACTGACTCAAAAAATCCACCTTGTGTCGGTCTGATTTGCTGTACCAATTTTTATATCACTAATTTTTTTGATTTTTCTACTTGACTTTTATTAGCAGGTCTTTATTAAAATTTTTAAATGATTAAGCTTCCTTTTTACCCCAATGTTTTCTGAAATATATCTGCCAGCTGAGAACAAGCGCAATGCCGAACAACGCAGCAGCTACACGGCCGAGAGTGATTTCAAAATCTCCCTTAACCTTTTTGCCGTCGTCTATTGTCAGATTGTTTACGGCTTCGTCAAGCTTTGCCCGTGTATCCGCCATTTCGTAGATTGCACAGCTCCCGTCCTCAAGCAAAGCCGCAGCCGCATCAAGGGCTTTGTTGTAGGTGTTGATTCTGTTTGGATATCCGGATTTCAAATCGGCGGCAAGGGCTGCATCAATGCTTGCCTGAAGCTTTTCCCTCTCGGCTGTGTTTTGTGATAAGTATTCTGCAAAATCTTCGGGATATGCTGTTTCGATGATTTCGTAGCCTCTTGCAATAAGGTCATCCCAGCTCCGTGCCGAATCTGTTCGGCTTGCAGCCTTTTCCGTGTTGATAAAGGAAAACATACCGTGAACACCGTTCTTCGCGAAGAATGAAGTTACGGTGTTGTGGAGAATTACGCCGTCCTGATTGCCTGTTTGAAGCTGTACTGTATTGTCGCTTGCATATTTGCCGAATTTGTTAATTGACGAAAGGGCGCTGAAATATATGTTGCCCGTGTAAAAGCCTATGAGCTGTGGCTTAGTGCCTTTACTTTGAGCCCATTTGACTGCTTTGCCTGCGCTTGCCTTGATTCTGTAATAAACCGGGCAGTCGCCACTTACTGCCATAACCTGCGTATATTTTTCATTAGCTTCTTCAATGCTCTGTGCATCAATGATAAGGGCTGATTTATCAGCCACAGCCTTGGCCGCCTGAGCAATTTCAATTTTTTCGCTAATTGAAACGAAGCTTGCGCCTGCATTGATTGCTGTTTTAATATCTTCAAGGGTCTCGCAGTAAACTGAAAACTTAATTTCCTGCTTTTCTGGCTTTGCGGCGGCAAAAGACGGAACGCTTAAGCTTGCGAGCAATGCAAGCACCGCAAGGGTGCAAATTAATGCTTTGAAAGATTTCTGCATAATTTCTCCAAATTATTTAAGGTTAATTTTGTGGTTCATAAACCATGCGCTCAGGTAGAAAAACAGACAGGTTAAAGCAAACTCAAATATGATGTCGGCAAGACTCAATACCATGTTGCCCCCGGACATAGCCTGAGTTGTAAACTGAATACCTTGAACTGAAATAAGAAGAGAAAGGGGAACATAGGCGGAGAGCAAGGTGCTTACCGTGTTCAAAACACCGTAAAGAACGATGAAGATAATGATTGCAGGAAGAAAGCTCTGACGCTGGAAGGGACGAACATTTGAAAGGGTAATAGCAAAGAAAATTTCGGCAACAAGGAATATGATTTTGAGGAAAACTCTTGTAACCAATGTTACGATTACAGAAATAATAGCGGCTGTGTCGGGGAGTTCTGCGATTGTGGAGATGAGAATTTTTATCATTGCTAAATTCTCTTCGCCTACTTGCTCAGCCGCAAAATAGAAAATTGAAATGAATATTGCTATTACGGAAGCATAGCTGAGCAGCAGCCAGCAGAAGGAACAGAATGCCTTTGAAAAAAGAAGCTGACCGCTTGTTACGGGCAAAGTGAAGCTGAGATATCCCTGATCGCGGAAAAGAGTTTTATTGAAATTTGAAACTATGGAAATGAGAGTTACAATGAGTATGCCGAGGGCTACAACGATAACGGCAATGAGAGAAATAGCCGTAAGCCATGTTATGTCAAAGGCAAGAGATACAGCCATAAGGGCAACCGCCGCAAAAGCGGCAATGTAAATGTTTGCAACAGAGTGCAGACCTGCTTTGAATTCGTTTTTTATAAGCTTACCAAGCAAAGCTGAACACCTCCTTGAATATATCTTCAATGCTTCTTCCGCTTTCACGGATTTCTTCAACGCTTGCGTTGAGCTTAACCTGACCTTCGCCTATCATAAGCACGGAATTGAAAATTCGCTCAACATCGTTGATAAGGTGGGTAGAAATAAGAACGGTTGATTTGTCTGCGTAGTTATTCATAATAACATCGAGAATTGCGCTTCTCGTTGCAGGGTCAACGCCGCCTAAGGGCTCGTCAAGGCAGTAAAGCTTTGCGGCACGGCTCATTACAATGAGGAGCTGAAGCTTTTCCTGCATACCCTTGGACATGGTTTTGATTTTTTGTTCGGGGTCAAGGCGGAAACGCATGAGCATATCCATGGCCTTAACCTTGTCGAAATCCGCAAAGAAATCCTGAAAATAGTCTATGGCGTCTTTGGCTTTCATCCATTCGGGCAAATATGTTCGTTCAGGCAGATAAGCCGTAACGGATTTTGTGTAGATGCCGGGCGCCTGACCGTCTATGAGAACAGTGCCCTCATAGTCGTGGATAAGACCGGTTAAGATTTTGATAAGCGAGGTTTTGCCGCAGCCGTTGGGGCCAAGCAGGCCGATAACCTGACCCTGTTCGTAGCTCAGGTCAAGTCTGCGCAAAACCTGATGGTGACCGTAGGATTTTTGCAATCCTTTTACTTCAATGATTTTGCTCATTTGATTTTTCTTCCTTTCTGTGCTTCTTTTTAAGCGTCAGCCGCTTCAGCTGGATTGAAGGGCTGCCGTCGTGGCTTTCGCTTTTGGCGGTTTTCAAAAGGTGTACTATTCCGTCATCGTTGAGAACCTTAAGAATGTTTATGGTAAACGGCAGGATAAACATACCGAGAACTCCGAAAAGCTTAAGACCGAGGTACATACCGATAAGTGTTGCTATAGGCGGCAGTCCAAGCTGTCCTGCAACGAGCCTTGGCTCAATAAACTGCCTGAGTACGCTTATGATGACATAAATAATGAGTATGCCTATGCCAAGCCCGATTTTGCCCATGAAAAGCGAGCCTATGCCCCACGGAATAAGCACTGTGCCTGAGCCGAGAATAGGCAGAATATCTACTAAAGCGGTAATAATTGCGATTGTGAAAATATAGCCGCCGTTGTAAATTCCCAAAACCTTAAGTGCGCCTAAGCCGATTACAAGCTCTGTGCAGGTTATGCAAATGATGAGCAAATATGCCTTTGCCATTTTGCTTATGGTGGACATGGTGAGACTTTTGGTTCTTGAAAGAGCCTCTCGCTTTTTTGCAGGAAATTGACGCTTGATGAAAATTACAATTCTGTCGTAATCTGCCGTAATAAAGCAGGTTGCAATAAAGGTGATTACGATTGCAACAATAGCGCTTGGCAGCTTGCTTGCCGTTGATATAACTCCCGAAAGGGGAGTCAACAGAGTGCTGATATCAATTCCTAAACCGCTGATTTTCAGCGGCTCGGCAGCCGCCCCCTCTTCAAAAGCGGCAAGAAGCCGGTCGGCTAAATCTATTATCATAGGTGATAAAGCTGCCCTTAAAGCATTAGGCAGCTTGGCTGAGAGCGCTAAAAGCCAGTTTTCCGCCTTAAGGATAAAGTCCGGAATATCTTTGAAGAACGCCATGAGCGTATCCACAAGTCCCTTAAGCTCTGTAACAACCTTTGTGCTTAAAAGAATCAGCAAGCCGGCCAAAGCTAAGGCTGCAAGGGTGGTAATCAGAAAAGAGGTCAAGCCCTTCTTCAGCGGTGTTTTTTTCTCGATAAAATTTACGGGCTTCTGGAAAATCATAGCCAGGAAAAACGCAAAAATGAACGGGAACAGCGGCCAAAAAGCAAACCGCATAAACAGGTAAAACATGCCGATCAAAAGCACAAAATACGCAGTATTGATAAGAAAGCTTCGTCTTCTTTCGACCGAATCGGTCATTTCACTTTTCACTCCCTTTTGTTGTTTTCTTTTTCATTATACACTTCACCTGTAAATCGGTATAATACAGATATTTGTATTATAATACAGTTAGAGATAAATTACAATGTGCTCGCAATAAAAGTTTGCAAAAACTTAAATATATTATAATCATTAAGAGCAAATTTATAAAAATAAACCCTGAAGGTATGTGCCTTCAGGGTTGAATGCAGAAAAAACAGATTAGTTTTCCTTTTTCTTGTGGAAAAGAATCTTATCTACGGGGAAGTAGAGGAAGAACTGAACAGCACCGCAAATAGCGCCCGAAATAGCGATTGCGCTTGCGCCGAGATTCTTGCTTGTAAGCCAGTTGACAAGGAACGGCTGAAGCCATGCGGAAAAAGCAATAAGCGCTATAGTGAAGACTATGTAAATGGGGAAAACAACTTTTGTGTTTGCGGATGAATTAAATGTCTTTTCTTTGTTGATGAAGAAAGAAACAATCTGTGCGATGATATTACTTGCTGTCAAAGCGATAAACAAACCTAAGCCTGTTGTTGCCATGCCTGCGCTTGCGGCTTTTTCTGAAGAATAAATCCAAAATTCATAAGGTCTGTTGAGGAATTCTTCGGTCATAGGAAGCTTAAGCAGATAAGGCAAAAATGTTTGAATAACAAAAGCGCCTAAGCTTACTACGATAAACTTTACAAACTGCCAAAGAGTGGTAACGGCTGAACCTTTTTTTTCTGCGGCTTTGTCGATTTGACTTAATTTACCCATAAAAAATTTCTCCAATCTTGATTTTTATAAATTTTACCATACGAAAAAGGAAAAATCAACAGTTAAACGGCATAAATATTTGCCATTGCCAAAAGTATGTGATATTATAATCATATGTTCAAATCATTTCATATTGTTTACAGATGAATTGATTTGTTAGTTTCATTCTTAACGGAGGCAGTATGAACAAGGGCTCACGAACTGCAAATAGCCTGAAATCCGCCGCAACGGCAGTAGGCGGTCAGGCGCTTAATATACTGCTCAAGTTTGTCAGCAGAACCGTGTTTATCAAAACTGTAGGCGCCGCTTATTTAGGCGTAAACGGTTTATTTACAAGCGTTCTGACCATACTCAATATCAGCGAATTGGGGCTTTCTTCGGCTATAGTATACAGCCTCTATAAGCCCTTAGCCAAGGGCGATAAAAAAACAGTGAGCGCAACCATGAATTTGCTTCGCCGAGCCTATTTTGTAATCGGCGCCGCCGTTCTCCTGATGGGTCTTGTGCTTCACCCCTTTTTGCCTTATCTGATGAAAGGCACTACGGATTTGGTGGATGTTGATTTGGTATATGCGCTTTATGTTTTTAACAGCGTGTTTTCCTATTGGTTTTACGCCTATAAGCCTGCTATTTTGCAGGCAGACCAGAAAAAATATGTCAGCAATATTGTAAATAACCTTGTGACAATAGCTACCGTCTGCGTACAGATTGCGGTGCTTGCCCTTTTCCGTTCTTTCATCGGCTATATTGCCGTTCAGCTTTTAGGCGGCATAGTTCAGGGGCTTATCGGTGCGGTTGTAGTCAATAAACGCTATCCGTATCTCAAAGAAAACAGAAAAGAGCAGCTGCCCAAAGATGAAAAGAAAAAGGTTTTCAAAAATCTTTTTGCAATGTCCCTCTATAAACTCAGCTCAGCCGTACTTAGCGCAACGGATAACCTCATAATTTCCGCAAAAATCAGCACATTAGTAGTAGGCATACATTCAAACTATGTCTTGATTCTCTCAGCTGTCACTCAGCTTGTGCAAAATATTTTCTCTGCGTTCACCGCAAGTGTGGGCAATCTTTTCGCCGTGGAAAAGAAAGAGAAAAGCGAATTTGTTTTTCGCTGCCTAAATTTTTTGAATTTTTGGATTTACGGGTTCTGTGCCGTCTGCCTGTGGAATTTGTTTAACCCGTTTATTGAGCTGATGTGGGGCAAGGATATGCTCTTTGACGATTTTACTGTGCTTTGCATAGTGCTCAATTTCTTAACGGCAGGCTTGCAAAACGCAGTTATCAGCTACAAGGATGCCTGCGGTCTGTTCTGGCAGGGTCGTTACCGTCCTGCGGCGAGCGCAGCGCTGAATATTATCGTTTCTTTGCTTTTGGTGAAGCCTTTGGGAGTAGCAGGCGTTTTCCTCGGCACAATAATCAGCCGCTTTTTAACAACCTGGTGGTTTGATGCAAGGCTCGTTCATCGCCATGCTTTCGGCATTTCACCGAAAAAATATTATCTGCGGTATTTTTTGTCCCTTGTTCGTGTTTGTTTGGTGGGCGGAGCAATATCCTTTGCTACCTTGCCGATGCAAAAATACGGCGCATTTGCACTTTTTGTTGTCAGATTAGCGCTTTGTTTAATCATACCCAATGTCTGTTTCCTGCTCCGTTTCAGAAAAACGGAAGAGTTTAAATATCTGTTAGAAAAAATCAAACCTATACTTAAAAAGATTAAGAGGTGACCCATATGAATAAGCATCTTGTTGCCCTTGAATTTGATAAAATTCTTGACCGCTTGGCGGAATATACCTGCTGTGAGGACAGCCGTGAAGCTGCGTTGAAGCTTAGGCCGAAAAACCGCTTGGATGAAGCGCAGGCGCTTATGAATCAAACTCGTGACGCCCATATGCTTCTTGCCCGTTTCGGCGGTCCGTCCTTCGGCGGAATGAAAAATGTCAATAATGCTTTGCATCGAGCAGATGCAGGCTCAACTCTTTCTATGCACGAGCTGTTGGAAATTGCGGAAACTCTGCGAGTAATTCGTTCCCTCACTCAGTGGCGAAGCACGAATGTAGGCGTAGAAAGCTGCTTAGATGTGTTCTTCGGCGCATTGACGCCCAATAAATACTTAGAGGATGCCATAACCTCCGCTATTCTCAGCGATGATGAAATGGCGGATAGCGCTTCGCCGACCTTGGCAGATATCAGGCGAAAAATTCGTGTTCAGGAATCCAAAGTTCGTGAACAGCTTGACAAAATGACCCGTTCATCAAAATACCGTGAAATATTGCAGGAAAGCATAGTTACCATGAGAAACGGCAGATATGTTTTGCCTGTTAAAAACGAGCATCGCTCTGCCGTGCCCGGTCTTGTTCACGATACTTCGGCAAGCGGCGCAACTGTTTTCATTGAGCCTATGGCGGTTGTGGAGGCTAATAACGAAATTAAGGTTTTGCTTTCAAAAGAGCGAGACGAGATGGAGCGTATTCTCTTTGCTCTTTCCGTTGAGGCAGGAAGCTTTGCGCAGACCATAAAGAGCAGCTTTGAATGTGCTGTTGAGCTGAATGTTATTTTTGCAAAAGCTCAGCTGGCTTACAGCATGAATGCCGCCGCACCAACTCTCAACAATGAGGGAATAATTGAGCTGAGAAATGCACGACATCCCCTTATCAGTAAAGATAAAGTTGTGCCGGTAAATATTCGTCTGGGTCGTGATTTTGATACCCTGGTTATTACAGGACCCAACACAGGCGGTAAAACTGTTTCTATTAAAACTGTTGGCTTGCTGACTGTTATGGCAAGCTGCGGACTTATGATACCCGTCAGCGATATGAGCGAGATTTCTGTTTTTGAAAGAATCCTTGCAGATATAGGCGATGAACAGTCTATCGAACAGTCTCTTTCCACATTCTCTGCTCATATGACTAATATAATTGATATTCTCAAGGCAACAAACGACCGCAGTCTTGTGCTTATTGATGAATTGGGCGCAGGCACTGACCCGATTGAGGGTGCGGCGCTTGCTATGGCTATTTTGGAGAGCCTTAATCTCAAAGGTGCAAAAATTGCCGCAACAACCCACTATGCCGAGCTAAAAGCTTATGCTCTTCAAACCGAAAGAGTTGAAAACGGCTGCTGCGAATTTGATGTTGCAACTCTTCGTCCCACTTACAGGCTCCTTATCGGTATGCCCGGCAGGTCAAATGCTTTTGCAATTTCCGAGCGCCTGGGTATGGATAAAGAAATTGTAGAGCGTGCGGCAGAGCTGGTTTCCGCTGAAAACACTCAGTTTGAGGATGTTATAGAAAGCCTTGAAAAGAGCCGAAAAGCCCTTGAAAATGAAAAACAGCAGGCCTTTGAACAAACTCAGCAGGCGGAGAGAATCCGCCGTGAAGCTGAGGAGAAAAAAGAAAAAATCGAACAGCTTCGCCAAAAAGAAATTGACGATGCAAAATCTCAGGCGGCAAGAATCGTTGATCAGGCACGCAGGGAGGCATATTCCTTGCTCAACGAGCTTGAAAAGCTCAAAAAAGAAAAAGATAAGACCAATGATTTGGCAGAGCTTGCAAGAAGAGCAAGAGCCGCCGTCAAGAAAGGTGTTGCCGCAATGGATGAAGCGGCTGACCCTGTGGACGGTGAGGATGATGAGGATTATGTATTGCCCCGTCCCTTGCAGGTTGGCGACGCCGTCCTTATCAAAGGCATAAATAAGCAGGCAACCGTCCTTTCTGTTGAAAAAGGGGACACTGTTCAGGTTATGGCAGGCACGGCGAAAATGCGGGTTAAAGCCGAAAATCTCCGCCTGCTGAGCGATAAACAAAAGCAGCAGTCTGTTCCCTCGGGTCCTCGTAAAAAAGGCGATAGCTTAGAGGGCAGAGGCACTCTTGCGGCAGAGACCCGTCTTGACCTGAGAGGCATGATGGTTGACGATGCTCTGATTGAAATTGACAGGTTTATTGATACCGGTCTGCGTACAGGCTTGAGTGAATTTACAATAATCCACGGCAAAGGCACAGGCGCACTTCGTGCCGCAACCCATAATTACCTTCGCAAGAGCAAATTTGTAAAATCTTTCCGTCTCGGTATTTACGGAGAGGGTGAAAACGGGGTTACAATAGTTATCCTAAAATAATTTTTAAAAAGCATATAGTATTTTGTTTCACTGCTTAATAAAAATTTCCTTTATTATTTTGCTTTGTACTGCACAAATTATATCTGCGGCTCACTTTTCTTTTTTTCTTGGAGGTGAGATATGCAAAAGGCAGTTAAAGCTGTAAGCCTGATATTTAGTATTATATGCGTTTTTGTTTTCAGCTTTGTTTGTTACGGCACATATTATGTACCCGATTCCTATACTGCGTCGGATATTGATTCTGCCGAAACAGGAAGTCCGTTTTTTAGCTGCATCAGCAGTGAAAATGCCGCTTCAACAGGGAGCGGATATTCAAAAACCTATAAAGCCGAGGTAAAGCTTTTGGGTCTTGTGCCTGTAAAGGATTCTACCCTTACGGTGGTGAGCCGTAGGTATGTAACTCCGGGCGGACAAGCCTTTGGTTTGAGAATATTTACCGACGGCGTTGTAGTTACGGGAGTCGGCTCCGTGCCGACAGAAACGGGCGCTGAATATCCTGCAAAAAAGGCAGGAATTAAACAAGGCGATATAATACAGACGATAAACGGCGAAGCAGTTACCTCCAACGCAGATATAACACGGCTTGTAGAGAGCTGCGGCGGCAAGGCTCTTGCCGTGCAGCTGCTCAGAAAAGGTAAGGCTAAAACGGTCAGTCTGCTGCCTGCAAGGCAGTCGGCGGACGGCAAATACCGAGTCGGTATGTGGGTGCGTGATTCTACTGCAGGCGTAGGCACGGTTACTTTTGTTGATTATTCAACAGGTGTTTTTGCAGGGCTCGGTCATGCAATATGCGATGCGGACACGGGCGATATAATGCCCCTGAGAACCGGCGATATTTTGGCTGCAACAATTCGCGGCTGTGTTAAGGGAACATCCGGAACGCCGGGTGAGCTATGCGGCGTTTTTTCATCGGGAGTTTTGGGCCATCTTTATCTCAACTCAAACAAGGGTGTTTACGGTGTGCTGGATAAACAGCAGCGCCATGCCGAAAAAATCCCCACAGCGTTATGCGATGAAGTAGAAATAGGCAAAGCTCAGATTATTTCAACAATCAACGGAAATGAACCCGAATATTTTGATATTGAAATAACCAAGATTAATAAGCTCAACGGTGAAGAGAAGAATATGGTAATAAGAGTAACTGATGAAAATTTGCTAAAGAAAACAGGCGGTATAGTTCAGGGAATGAGCGGAAGCCCCATTATCCAAAACGGTATGCTTGTGGGTGCGGTTACTCATGTTTTTGTCAACGACCCTCAGCAGGGCTACGCAATTTTTGCCGATACAATGCTTGACACAGCCTATTCGCTTAACGAGCAGCTACAGAAAAACGCAGCTTAAAAAATTTTTCAACCTTTCCTCAAAAGAAAAACGGGCGGTCGGAGCCGCACCGCCCATGTAAAGCTAAAGTGCTTTACAAAAATTTCAAATAGAACGCCCCTGTTCAGTCGCTGAACAGGGGCGTTTTGTTATATTTGCTCTGATTTATTCTGTTGTATAGTTGTCGAAATAGCCCTGTATGAAGACAATGGGTGTGCCCTTGTCGCCTGAGCCGGAGGTGAGGTCGCAGAGTGAACCGATGAGATCTGTCAGGCGGCGAGGTGTTGTGCCCTCGGATGCCATCTTACCGACAAGGTTGTCGTCCTTTTCGGTAATCTTTGATTTGATAGCTTCTTTAAGAGCGTCACCTGAAAGGTCGGAAAATTCGTTATCTGCGAGATATTTGAGCTTGAGTTCGTTGGGTGTGCCCTCAAGGCCTGATGTGTAAGCAGGGGAAACAACGGGGTCTGCAAGCTCCCAAATTTTGCCTACGGGGTCTTTAAAAGCACCGTCGCCGTAAACCATAACTTCAATTCTCTTGCCTGTTGCGGCAATGAGCTTTTCCTGGATTGCGTCAACAACGGGCTGGCAGTCACGGGGGAAGAGCTTAACCTGGTCCTCTGTCGCCTTGTTAGAGCCGAGGAGTCCGTAGTTTTCGTTGTAGCCGCTGCCGTTTACGGGTGCGTTGAGGATTTCATCAAGGCCGAGGACGATTTCGCCGCCGTTAGCCTTGAGAAGACGCTTTGTGCGTGCTCTTGTGTGAATATCACAGCAGAGAACATTTTTTGTGTAGTCGAGAATAGCCTTGGGGTTGTTGGCAAAAATGATTTCTGCCTCTGCACCGCAGTCCTTAATAAGGCTCTCGTAGTATTCAACATAGTCAACGCCTGTGAAAGTGTGCTTCTCGTAGCCGAAAAGCTCACGGTATTTTTCTAATGAAAGAACATCCTTATAGGGGTCAACGCCTTTTTCGTCGAGAGCGTCGAGGCTGATGAGGTGATTGCCGACTTCATCAGAGGGATAGGAGAGCATGAGCACAATCTTTTTTGCGCCTTTAGCAATACCGCGAAGGCAGATTGCAAAACGGTTGCGGCTGAGAATGGGGAAAATAACGCCGACGGTCTCTCCGCCGAACTTTGCTTTAACATCAGCAGCAATGTCGTCAACTGTTGCATAGTTGCCCTGTGCGCGTGCAACAATAGCTTCCGTCATAGCAACGATATCTCTATCGTTAAAGCTGAAGCCGTCGTCCTTGCTTGCTTCAAGAACAGAATTTACAACAATTTCGACAATGTCGTCACCGTTTCGGATAATGGGTGCCCTTACACCACGGGAAACTGTACCTATCATGCGGCTCATAATTAAAAATCTCCTTTAGAAGATAAATTTTACATAATCTGAATTACTCATATAGCAGCTTATCAATTATAACATTATATCCGTGATATTTCAAGGTTTTTATGCTGTTTTTGTTTGTGCAGTCCTATAAACATTTGATTAAACAGACCTTAATATTTATGAAAATGTACTTTATCTTCTTGCAATGGCAGGCTTGCCGTGGTATACTCTAAAATAGAATTGTTAAACTGTTAGGTTGGAAAATGATATGGCATTTATCAGCGTTTTTGATGTTATAGGACCCAATATGGTCGGCCCCTCAAGCTCCCATACGGCAGGTGCGGCAAGCATAGCTTTGCTTGCAAAAAAAATGATAGGCGAGGATATCGCAAGGGTTAAATTCACCCTTTACGGCTCTTTTGCCAAAACCTATCGAGGCCACGGCACGGACAGGGCTTTGGTGGGCGGTATGCTGGGCTTTGAAACGGACGATATAAGAATCCGTGATTCATTCGGCATTGCAAAGGAAAAAGGCCTTGTTTTTGAGTTCGTTTGCAGTAATAATGATGAGGATGTTCACCCCAACACTGTTGATATGGAAATTGTCAGCGTTTCGGGGCGTTATTTGGTTGTCCGAGGTGAATCCTTAGGCGGCGGCAAGGTTCGTTTAACCCGTATTAACGGCGTTAAGGTGCATTTTACAGGCGAATACCACGCTCTTATCATTATGCAGAGGGATTATCCCGGCGTTGTTGCAGGCATTACATCGGTACTCAGCAATTACAATGTCAATATAGCCTATCTTCGTGTTTTCCGCGAGGAAAAGGGCGGACTTGCCTACACAATAGTTGAATCAGACGAAGAAATAACAGAATTAGCCGTTTCGGAAATCAAGAAAAATACGGCTATTAAAGACATAATGCTTGTAAAGAGAGGATAATCAGATATGGATTTTAACAGTTCTTCTGAGCTTATTGCTCTTTGCGACAAAGGCATGAGCATAACTCAGGTTATGATAGCCCGTGAAGTTACAATGGGAGAAACGGACAGCGAAACAGTTATAAAGCGCATGAAGAAAGCGCTTAATATAATGAGAGAATCCGCACACATACCCCTTGACAAGGTTTTGCCGTCTAAAGGCGGCTTAATCGGTGGCGAGGCAGAAAAGCTCAACCGACATCTTCTCAGCGGCAAATCTATTTGCGATGGGGTTTTGGCAAAGGCTTTGATTTATTCTCAGGCGGTGCCGGAGGTTAATGCGTCAATGGGCGTTATTGTTGCGGCGCCTACCGCCGGCTCGGCAGGCGTTGTTCCTGCGGTGCTTTTGGCGTTGGAGGAGGAATTTGAACTGAGGGAAGAAACCCTGCTGGATGGACTTTTTGCTGCGGGCGCAGTGGGCTATCTGCTGATGAAGCATGCAAGCGTTTCAGGCGCACAGGCAGGCTGTCAGGCAGAGGTGGGCTCTGCAAGCGCAATGGCGGCGGCCGCCGCAGTCATAATGATGGGCGGCACAATTGAACAGGCCTTTGATGCGGCATCAATCGCTCTTTCAAATCTTTTAGGTTTGGTTTGCGACCCTATAGCAGGTCTTGTTGAAGCCCCCTGCCAGAGCAGAAACGCAATCGGAGCGGCAAACGCAATCACAAGCGCTGAAATGGCACTGAGCGGAATAAAAGCAGTTGTGCCCTTTGAGGAAATGTCTGCCGCAATGCTTAGGGTCGGCGTAAAGCTGCCCGGTGAACTGCGTGAAACGGCTCTCGGCGGCTGCGCAGTGACTCCTACGGGCTGCGCCCATAATTGCCGCATATTCGGCGGTAACAGCTAATACACAGCATAAGTAAAAGGATAGAGCGAAATTTTCTGCTCTATCCTTTGTTTTTTATCTCCTATAAAGATAATTCATTCTTTGCCAGCGTTTAATATCAATGGAATTAATCTGCTCCTGAGTTACTCTGTATTGCCAGTTGCCGTCAGCTTTTCCGGGAATATTCAGCCGAGTATCCGAGCCGTAGCCAAGCAAATCCTGAATAGGCATAATCACCGTGTCGGCATGGGAAGCGAATATTGACCGTATGATTGCGTTGTATCCGCTGTTCCAATCCGGAGAGGTATATCCGCAGTATTCAAGCATACCCCTGCGTGTTTCGTCGCTGAGCTCCCAAACATAGCCGAGCAGGGTGTTGTTGTCGTGAGTGCCTGTGTAGGCAATGCAGTTATTTGGATAATTGTGAGGCTGGTGGGGGCTGTCGCAGTCGCTCAAAAAGCCGAATTGGAATACTCTCATTCCGGGGAAACCGCTGTAATCCACAAGGTCTATAACCTCTTTTGTTATGTCGCCTAAATCCTCTGCAATAATCAGCTTATCCTTGGCAATTTCCTTTGCCATATCTACAAATTTTTCTCCCGGACCTTTGACCCATTTGCCATCCTTTGCCGTTGTTGCCTTGCCGTCAACGCTCCAATAGCTTTCAATGCCTCGGAAATGGTCGATTCTCACGGCGTCAAAAAGCTTGAGGTTATGGCTGAGCCTTGCTCTCCACCATTTGAAGCCGTCTTTCTCCATTTTTTTCCAGTCATAAATCGGGTTGCCCCAAAGCTGACCCTCTTCGGCAAAATAATCGGGAGGCACGCCTGCAACGCAGGTTGGGATATTCTCTTCGTCAAGCAAAAACTGCTCTTTGTTTGCCCAAACATCGCAGCTGTCAAAGGAAACATAAATGGGAATATCGCCGATTACGCCGATACCTTTTTTGTTTGCATATTCTTTGATTTCTGCCCATTGGGTAAAAAATTCATACTGAATAAACTGCCACAGGAAAAGCACATCGGGGTCATATTCTGCCGTTTCCCATTCCGTCCAGGGCTTTTCGTTGTTGGCTTTTTTGAGCGCCATAAACTCGCAGAACTGAGATAGATATAGGTTATCTGAAATAAATTTTGCTATTTCTTCTTTGAGCTTGGCGCCTGCTCGCTTTGCCGCTTTCATAAGCACTGCCGTGCGTGTATGATAGAGGCGCACAAATTCACAGCTGTAGGGCGTCTGCTGGCGGCATGAATCAAGCTCCTCTTTGGTGAGCAAGCCTTGATTATAGAGCGTCGGCAAATCTACAAAGTAGGGGTTGCCGCCAAAGGCAGAATAAGATTTGTAGGGGGAGTTACATTCATCTACAAGGCAAAAGGGGAGCACCTGCCACAAGGAAAATCCGCAGGAGCTTAAGAAATCTATGAATTTTTTTGCTTCATCGCCGAAACTGCCGATTGAGTAATCTCCGGGCAGAGATGAGATGTGCATAAGCACACCGCTTTTTCTTTTTTTCATTTTCTGTTATCTCCTTGGTTGAATCGGTGGTTTTATATCGTTGATCATAAGCTGTGCTGTGTTGATTTTTAATGTGCTGTAGTGAAGGATAATATCAAAATCACATATGATTTTCAGCTTAAGTATGTTGGGCAATTACTTAAAGATTCAGAACAAGTGAATTATAACAACAATACTTAAAAAAATCAACCTGAAAATCAAGAAGGAAAGTGAATGGATATACG
Source organism: uncultured Oscillospiraceae bacterium (assembly GCA_949297075.1). Lineage (GTDB taxonomy): Bacteria > Bacillota > Clostridia > Oscillospirales > Acutalibacteraceae > UBA8612. The sequence goes on from CASFRX010000042.1 coordinate 14,969, forward strand.
GCTGAAAAGTCAAGAAATGATAAAGGCAAAATTGCCTCCTTGGTTCGGTTTTACGGCAGATGCTACCGAATTATTGCCGCCGTTGTTGCGGTTGTAGGCTTTACCGATAAGCTTTTATCAAAGTTTAAGAAAACCAAAAATTAAACGCAAGTAAACTAAGAGAGACCGTAACAACAGCGCTACGGTCTCTCGTTTTCTATATTCTGAACATTCTGAAAAGGGGCAGACATGAGGAGAAGAAGCTTTTGTAAGCTTCGCAATAATCTCGGTCTGCCTTTTGCCGTTTGCAGCCTCCGCCTCGGCAAAGCGGGAAAAATTTGCAAGCTTTACATTCTTGGTGGGTGTTCAAGCTCTCAAGTATGAATTTTTTTGCTTTTTCGGATTTTGCCATGGATTCAAGGGAGGCTTCGTTAATGTTACCAAGCAGCCATTCGTCCGTGCAGTAGAAATCGCAGGGATAAATGTTGCCGTTGCCCTCTGCAACAAACTGATGAGTGCAGTGCCCGCACAAGCCGCATTGCTCAGGCCTGTCGCCTAAGTACATACGCACTAAGTTGTCAAAATAGCGAACGCTTACATAGTTGCCTCTGTAAAAATCTTTTACATATAGATTGAATACTTCAATAAGGAATTTTTCAAACTGCTTGGGGGTCATATAAAGCTGATTCTCGCTTTTGTCGCCGAAAGGACGAAGGCACGGAATGAACTGCAAATATTTGTAGCCGCTGTCACGCAGGGATTTGTATATTTCAGCACCGTTTTCTGCCGCAAGACCTGTTAATACTGTGAGTATGTTAAATTCAACCTTGTGCTTTTTCAGTATTTCCGCTTTTTCGCTGACTGTGTAATATACATTTTCGTTGTTTGCATCAACACGGAAGCGGTTGCAACTGTAATTGCCGTCAAGGCTCAAGCCGATAAGAAAACGGTTTTTGCGGAAAAATTCAGCCCATTTTTCGTCAATGAGTATTCCGTTTGTCTGCAATGAATAGAAAATCTCAGAGCCTTTAGTGTTGTGAAAATCAACTTTTTGGGTAAAGCTTTCAAAAAACTCCATTCCTCTAAGAAGCGGCTCACCGCCTTGAAAGGCAAAGGCAACGCTTTCTCCATCTGCAAAGTCAAGAGCGGATGATATAAGTTTTTCCGCAGTTTCCTCTGCCATTAAGCCGAAATTTTCAAACTCGCGCTGAGAGGAAACATCGGCATAAAAGCAGTATTTGCATCTCAGGTTGCAAAGGCTTGAAGACGGCTTAATCATTATTGACAGAGGCGGCATTATTTAATACCTCTGGGATTTGCCTCAAAATCTGCCTGGATAGAATTAAGCTTATCGTTCATTTCTGCGGAAATTTCAGGGTAAACAGTAGTTCTGTTATAGTTTTCGCCTATATCATCGGTGAGAATATGGAGCCAATTCTTGCGGTATTTGTCGAAGAATGCAGAGTTGTCGTTCTGAACGTTTTTGAAATACTTGAATGTTATGTTTTCGTTTTCTTTCAAAACATCGTAGTCATACTCGCTGTAGCTTTCCTTAGCCAAAACCTCTGCTGTAGGTACTGTGTATTGAATTGCTTTGACTTGTCTGCGCTTCATGTGCAGGATGGGGTTTTCCGCCGTGTGTATAACCTCGTCGCCGGTGAGCAAAGGCATCATGGAAACGCCGTCAAGAGCTCTGTCTGTGGGCAGATAAGCTTTTTCGCCGCCGTTGCCTGTTATACCGCAAAGGTCAACAAGAGTGGGGAACATATCCACAAGAGTTGCGCTGTTTTCACGGGTTTCGCCGTTATTCCAAAGTCCGGGATTGTTATCCCAACGGATAGCGAAAGGAACTTTTTGTCCGCCCTCATATGCCAGGTATTTACCGCCGCGGAGCAGACCTGTTGAGCCTTCAAGAGCAGGGCCGTTATCGCTTGTGAAAACAATAATCGTATCTTCAAGCACACCCAGCTGCTCCATTGTGTTAAAGAGCTCGCCGAGATAATAGTCAAATTCCGTTACGCAGTCTGCATAGGTGCCCATGCCTGTTTCGCCTGCAAATTCATCGCCAACGGAGATGGGAGCATGAGGCCATGGAGTAGTGTAGTAGGCAAAGAAAGGCTCGTTGTTTTCTGCTTTTTCGGTAATCCAAGCGCTGATTTCATCGTGAATGTATTTGCTGTTTTTGCGCTGGTCTTTCATTTCGTCTGCGCCGTGAACGATAGTGTATTCGCCGCCCTCTTCGCAAACATGATAGTAGGGCTTCATATCATTTACATGGTGGCTGCCGTAGAAATAATCAAAGCCCTGGTTTGTGGGCAGGTATTCGCCGTAATCGCCGAGATGCCATTTGCCGAAGCAGCCTGTTGAATAGCCTGCCGCTTTCATGATTTCTGCTATAGTGATTTCATCGCCGAGCAAACCGTCAACATTGTTTATCATTTCAACGCTGTTGAAAATTCTTGTCTGTGCAAAAGGTGATACACAGCTGATTGTGGGATAAATAACATTGTCAGCATAGCCTCTGTAGGGATATCTGCCTGTGAGTGCTGCAAAGCGGGCGGGAGAGCAGACAGAATAGCTTGAATAGAAATTATCAAAATTGAGTCCGTTTTCGCCTATGGAATCAATGTTGGGTGTTTCGTAAATTGCGCCGTTGAGGGATATATCGCCCCAACCCAGGTCGTCCATAAGAACAAAGAGTACATTGGGCTTGCCGGTTGTGTTTTTATCTACACCCTTGAGGTAATCATCGTGTCCGTCCCAAAGGCGCTGAGTCTGCGGCACGGTGCGCATATTCATGGTAAGAATATGTAAAACCGAGCTTGCAACAAGAAGCACGCTGAAAAAAGCGGAAACAATTTTTTTAGCAGCATCGGATTTCTTAAGCTTCTTCACGCTTAAAATCAGGCCTGCTAAGGAGATAAAAATAGGCAGAGTTAAAAGAATGTTGCCGCCAAGACGAGTGAAGAAGTTGCCGCTGCCGCTTGCCAAAGTGTGCTCAACACTGCTCCAGCCTGCACGAACGCTTGAAAATGCGCCGAAGCCTGCATCTGCGCCCCATACAACATGAAAGATGAACAGAGCGGCAAGGGGAAAAGCGTAACCGAGGAGCATATGTAAATATACTTTTTTCTTGATGATAAGAGAGAGCAGAATCAATGCCGAAACGATACAGCAATAGCCGATACAAACAACGGCAAAGAAGTTTTCTCTTGTTATTAGCTGTGCGGCGAAAACCGCAATGCCGATAACCATTGTGATTATTGAAAAAACTTTTTTGGAAGAATCAAAAGCAAGCTGTTTTTTCATGTTATCACCTCATAGCAATTCTTGTGAATATTATATCATGGTAAATGTTTGCGGTCAACAAAAAAGCACCCTCCTGTTAAACATTATATCACAATGTATAACATTTGGGGTGCGCTTAAATTTGATACTGTTTTATTTTATTCTTCTATTGCCGCTTTTAGCCTTTCAAGACCTAAATCAATTTCCTCTTTTGTTATGTTGAGAGGGGGCAGAAGCCTTACAAGAGCTTTTGCAGTTAAGCAGATAACTCCCTTTTCAATGCCGCTTTTGACAACATCTGCGCCTGTTTTGCCCTCAACCTCAATGCCTATCATAAGACCCATACCGCGCACGGATTTAACATTCTTGAAAGTGAGCAGCTTTTCTCTGAGATATTTGCCCTTTTCCTGAACTTCGGCAAGAAAAGCTTCGTTATTAACCTTGCCGAGAACATAGCTTGCGCCTGCGCAAACAATGGGGTTGCCGCCGAAGGTAGAGCCGTGAGAGCCTGCGGCCATTGTTGAGCCGAGCTCCTTCGTGCAAAGGCAGGCGCCAATGGGAAGTCCGCCGCCTAAGCCCTTTGCAAGGGTGATGATGTCGGGCTTAATGCCGTAGTTTTGGAAAGCAAGAAGCTTGCCTGTGCGGCCTATACCTGTTTGAACCTCGTCAATTATAACAAGTATATCTTTTTCCTTTGCAAAATCGCAAACTGCGGTTACAAAGTCTTTGTCAAGGGGAATAACGCCGCCCTCTCCCTGAATCATTTCCATCATAACGGCACAGGTCTTTTCGTTTACAGCCGCCTTGATTTCGTCAAGCTTCTTTTCGCAGTAAACAAAGCCCTGAGGATAGGGACCGAAGCAAGCAGGGTGAAGCGCTTCCTGACCGCAGGCGGTGAGAGTGTTCATTGTTCTGCCGTGGAAAGAGCTGATGAGGGTTATAATCTCGTTTCTGCCCTCGCCGTATTTGTCGCAGCTGTATTTGCGGGCAAGCTTGATTGCACATTCGTTGGCTTCAGCGCCTGAGTTGCCTAAAAATGCCTTGTCAAAGCCTGTTGCGGCAGTGAGCTCAGCAGTGAGCTTAGCTGTGGGCTCAGCATAGTAGAGGTTAGAGATGTGGCTGAGCTTGTGCGCCTGAGCGGCAACAGCGTTCGCCCAACCCTCGTCTGCATAGCCGAGGCAGTTTACACCGATGCCTGAGGTGAAATCAATATATTCTTTGCCGTTAAAATCCTTTGCAACAGCTCCCTTGCCGCTCTCGATAGCTAAATCATATCTGCCGTAGGTGGGCATTGCAGAGGAGTTATTTATATCTTTAATTTGCTGAAAATCCATAAGTACTCTTCTTTCTTAATGAAACATTGTGCCGATACCTTCGTCGGTAAGAAGCTCTATGAGAATGGAATGTTCAATTCTGCCGTCCATGATAATTGCGTGCTTGACACCTCTGCGAACCGCCTCAACACAGCAGTCAACCTTCGGAATCATACCGCCTTTGATGATGTTCTGCATCTTGAGAGCGGGAACTTCGCTGACATTCAGCTCTTTAATAAGTGTAGAATCATCATCCTTATCACGCAAAAGACCTGCAATATCGGTCATGAGAATCAAATTCTCTGCGCCCAGAACAGCCGCAATGCGTGAAGCCGCAAGGTCAGCATTGACATTGTATGCATGGTCGCCGCCTGCAACGGAGGAGATAACGGGAATATAGCCACTGTTAAGTATATCAAGCACAGGCTGGATATTTATTTGAGTTATATCGCCTACATAGCCCAAATCCTTTTCGTGGTGCTTAACGGCTGTAATCATGCTGCCGTCAATACCGCAAAGACCCATTGCCTTGCCGCCCTTTTTCTCAAGCAATGCCACAAGGTCTTTGTTGACCTTGCCTGCAAGAACCATCTGAACAATGTCGATGGTTTCTTCGTCGGTGTAGCGCAAGCCGTCAACGAATCTGCTCTCCTTGTTGATTTTCTTGAGCATTTCGTTGATTTCGGGGCCGCCGCCGTGGACAAGGACAACCTTGATGCCGACAAGGGAGAGAAGAACGATATCCTCCATAACAGCCTGCTTCAAGTCCTCATTAATCATTGCGTTGCCGCCGTATTTGATAACTACAACCTTGTTATAGTATTTTTGGATGTAGGGCAGAGCCTGTATAAGAATTTGTGAACGGTCAAAATTTGAAATTTCCATCTGTTTTCCCTCGCAAGAGATTAATTATGAACGGTAGTCACCGTTGATTTTAACATAGTCGTAGGTTAAATCACAGCCCCAGGCGGTAGCCTCCGCTTCACCGTCGCTGAGCTTGATATCTATGGTGATTTCGTTTTCGAGAAGTATTGTTTTTGCAATACCCTCATCAAACTCAATGCCTGCACCGTTGCGGCAAACTGCAATGCTTCCCTTGCAGCTTACAAAGTCAACATCAACGCCGTTAATGTTGAGCTCAGCGCCGCTGTAGCCGATAGCGCAGAGCACTCTGCCCCAGTTTGCATCGGCGCCGAACATAGCAGCCTTTAAGAGAGAAGAATTGATAACGGATTTTGCAACGGTTTTAGCTGTTGCTTTGTCCTTTGCGCCGTGAACATAAGCTTCAACAAGCTTTGTCGCGCCCTCTCCGTCACGGGCAATTTCACGGGAGAGATAACGCAGAGCCTCGAAAAGAGCTGACTTGAATGTGTCAAATTCTGCACCCTCTGCTGTGATTTCAGCGTTGCCTGCAAGCCCGCTTGCGAGAATTGAGCACATATCGTTCGTTGAGGTATCGCCGTCAACGGATACCATGTTGAATGTATCGCAAACGACAGCGTTGAGGGCTTTTTTGAGCATTTCTGCGCTGATTGCGGCGTCTGTTGTGAGGAAGCAGAGCATGGTTGCCATGTTGGGCATAATCATGCCGCTGCCCTTTGCCATGCCGCCGATATAGCAGGTTTTGCCGTCAAGCTCGAATTTAACGCAAACCTGTTTTTCGTGTGTGTCGGTTGTCATAATAGCAATGGCAGCCCTTTCGCCGCCATCACGGCTCAAGCCCCCTTTAAGCTCATCAATATGGTTTGCTATTGGCTCAATGTTGATAGAGGGACCGATAACACCTGTCGAAGCAACTATAACATCTTTTGCGCTGATACCCAGAGCATTTGCGGCAAGGGCGCACATAGCCTCTGCCTTTTCAATGCCGTCTGCGGCGCAAGTGTTTGCTATGCCTGAGTTGCAGATAATAGCCTGTGCAACGCCGTTTTCAAGGTTTGCCGCCGTAACTCTGTTGGGTGCGCCCTTGACAAGGTTGCTTGTGTGCATAGCCGCCGCTGTGCAGGGCTTTTCGCAGTAAACCAAGGCCAAATCGTGTTTTGTTTTGTTGCGCCTGATTCCGCAGTGGACGGAGTTTGCAACAAAACCGAGAGGGGTAGTAACTGTACCTTTAATAAATTCCATTTATATACTCCTAAAATTGAAGAAAACTATTATTAAAACGCAGGAGGAATTAAATCCAAGCCTGTTTCTTCGGGAAGACCGAAAATAAGGTTCATGTTCTGAATTGCCTGACCTGCCGCACCCTTGACCATGTTGTCGATTGTTGAAACAACAATTAGCGTGCCTGTGCGTGAATCAACATGGAGGGAGATATCGCACATATTTGTGTATTTGACATTTCGCAGGTTAGCTGTTGCACCGTCTTTGAGAACACGGACAAACTGCTCGCCCTCGTATTTTTTCTCGTAAGCGGCACGAACCTGCTCTTTTGTAACGCCGTCCTTGAGCTTTACATACATTGTGGAAACAATGCCTCGGTTGACGGGGAGAAGGTGAGGCACAAATGTTACCTTGACCTTTTTGCCGCCGACCTTGGAGAGAGTCTGCTCAATTTCGGGTGTGTGGCGGTGAACGCCGACTTTGTAGGGCGAGAAAGCTTCGTTGCAGTCGGGATAGTGAGTAGTCTGGCTCAAGCCTCTGCCTGCGCCTGTTACGCCTGATTTTGAATCGATAATAATGCTGTCTGTCTCTACGAGTGCGTTTTCGATTGCCGGTGCAAGGCCGAGAGCCGCACTTGTGGGGTAACAGCCGGGGTTTGCAATTATGTTTGTATCCTTTGCCTTTTCACGGAAAAGCTCAGGCACGCAATATACAGCGCTTTTATGTATTTTCGGCTTATCAAAAGGCTTGTTATACCACTCGTTGTATTCCTCTTCGCTCTCAAGGCGGAAATCTGCGCCCAAGTCGATGAACTTTCTGCCCTTTTCAAGACATTCTGCCGCAAGCGGCTCGGAAAGGCCGTGAGGCAGGCAGGCGAAAACAACATCGCTCATATCGACAGCTTCGCTCTGATTAATGCAAACCTTGTCGCAAAGGCCGAGGAATGAGGGGTATATGTCGCTGAGAGCCTGACCCTCAAAGCTCTTGGAGCAAAGGGCGGCAAGCTCAACATCGGGATGCTTGAGTAAAAGACGAACAAGCTCTGCGCCGGCATAGCCTGTAGCGCCTATAACGGATGCTTTTATTTTCATAGCGGTAAATCCTTATTTTTTAATCCTATTTTTTACGCAGGTTTCAAGGCTGATTGCTTTATAAACATCTTCGTCAAACAGCTCGCATACGCTTTGATATTTTTCAAGGGGCAGCGTTTCAAGAGTGAGCTTTTCTCTGATGCAAAGGGCTACAAGCTCGCCTGTTGCCTTGTATGCATCGCGGAAGGGCAAGCCTTTGCCGACGAGATAGTCTGCGCAGTCTGTTGCGTTGATAAAGCCCTCTGCCGCAGCTTTACGCATATTTTCGGGGATAACACGCATTGTTTCAATCATGGGGTCAAGTGCTGTCATGCACATTTTGACTGTGTCAACAGCATCAAATATAGCCTCTTTATCCTCCTGCATATCCTTGTTGTATGCAAGTGGCAGGCCTTTCATTGCCGTGAGCAGAGTCATAAGGTCGCCGAACACACGGCCTGATTTGCCGCGGATGAGCTCGGCAAGGTCGGGGTTCTTTTTTTGAGGCATTATGCTGGAGCCTGTTGAGAAAGCATCGTCAAGCTCGACGAATTTGAATTCCCATGAGCACCAGAGAATAATCTCCTCGCAAAGGCGGGAGAGGTGAACCATGAGGATTGAAAGAGCAGAAGCAATTTCAAGGCAGAAGTCACGATCGGAAACACCGTCAAGAGTGTTTTCAACAATGCCGTCAAAGCCCAAAAGCTCTGCTGTCATAGCTCTGTCGATGGGATATGTTGTGCCGGCCAAAGCGCCGCTGCCTAAGGGAGAATAGTTCATTCTTGCCTTGGCGTCTGCCAGCCTGCCCATATCTCTTTCGAGCATGCTGACATAAGCTGAAAGCTGCATGCAGAAAGTTATGGGCTGAGCACGCTGTAAGTGAGTGTAGCCGGGCATAATTGTGTTTTCGTTTTCGTGTGCTTTATTAAAAATTGTATCTGTGAGGTGGCGGAGCATATCCATAACATCTTCGCACTCGCGGCGGAGAGTCAGGCGAATATCAGTTGCAACCTGGTCGTTACGGCTTCTGCCTGTGTGCAGGCGTTTGCCGGCGTCGCCTATGCGTGCGGTGAGAGTCTGCTCAACAAAGGTGTGTATATCCTCTGCATCGGGGTCAATAAGCAGAATACCGTCTGTGATTTCCTGTTTGATTTCTTTGAGACCGTTGATGATTTTTTCGCAGTCCTCAACGGGAATGATGCCCTGAGTGCCGAGCATAACAGCATGGGCGATGGAGCCGTCAATATCCTCACGGTACATACGGCTGTCAAATTTAATTGAAGAGTTGAAATCGTTAGTGCGTTTGTCCGCTTCTTTAGAGAAACGGCCTGCCCATAACTTCATATTTATTCCTACCTTTTAAACAACTTTTGGGCGGAGATAACTCCGCCCGTATATTTAATTGTTAAATTTTTACCCTGATTATGAGTTTCTCTCGGCTTCGAGGATAGCACGAACCTTGATGGGGAGACCGAAGAGGTTGATGAAGCCTGCAGAATCCTTCTGGTCGTAAACTTCATCAGCATCGAATGTTGCAAAGTCCTCGCTGTAGAGAGTGTAGGGAGAAGTTACGCCTGCATTAATCATGTTGCCCTTGTAGAGCTTGAGCTTAACATCGCCTGTAACTGTTTCCTGAGTCTTGTCAACGAATGCGCTGAGAGCCTCACGGAGAGGAGTGTACCACTGGCCGAAGTAAACGAGCTCTGCAAAGCGGAGAGCAACCATCTCTTTGTAGTGCTGAGTGTCACGGTCGAGAGTGATTGTTTCAAGAACCTGGTGTGCCTTGTAGAGGATGGAGCCTGCGGGATTCTCGTAAACACCGCGGGACTTCATGCCAACGAGTCTGTTTTCAACAAGGTCGCAAAGACCGATGCCGTTTGCGCCGCCTATTTCGTTGAGCTTTTTAATCATCTCAACGCCGCCCATCTTAACTCCGTCGAGGGCTACGGGAACGCCCTTTTCAAAGGAAAGAGTGATGTATGTAGGCTTGTCGGGAGCTGCTTCGGGAGCTACGCCCATTTCAAGGAAGCCTTCCTTGAGGTACTGAGGCTCGTTTGCAGGGTCTTCAAGGTCAAGACCTTCGTGTGAAAGGTGCCAGAGATTCTTATCCTTGGAGTAGTTTGTTTCACGGTTAATTTTAAGGGGAATGTTGTGAGCCTCTGCATACTCTATTTCTTCCTCACGGGATTTGATATCCCAAATTCTCCAGGGAGCGATAATCTGCATTTCGGGAGCAAATGCCTTGATGGCAAGCTCAAAACGAACCTGATCGTTACCCTTGCCTGTGCAGCCATGGCAGATAGCGTCTGCGCCCTCAGCCTTTGCAATCTCAACAATTCTCTTTGCGATTACGGGACGGGCAAAGGATGTGCCGAGGAGGTAATCCTTCTCGTAAACTGCGCCTGCTTTGAGTGTGGGGAAGATGTAGTCGTTAACGAATTCTTCCTGAAGATTTTCGATGTAAAGCTTGGAAGCGCCTGTTGCGATAGCCTTTTCCTCAAGACCGTCCAGCTCTGTACCCTGTCCTACATCACCTGATACTGCGATAACCTCACAGTTGTTGTAGTTTTCTTTGAGCCAGGGGATGATGATGGATGTATCAAGACCGCCTGAATAGGCAAGAACAACTTTTTTAATTTCTTTCATTGTTTTATCCTCTTTTCAATGTTTTTTATATTTATTCGCTGTGATGTGAATTATTATACACTATATATTCAGAAAATCAACTGTTTTATTGCATAAACATACAGCTTTTTAGGGCTATTTTTGATTGAATATGCATAAATGCTTATTTTTTTCCCGTTGAGCCGAATCCGCCTGAACCTCTTTCGGTTTCGTCAAATTCCGTAACCTCAACGGCAGGAGCGCAGCTTACGGGCATAACCACAAGCTGCGCAATTCTTTCTCCCGGCTCTATGGTGTAGCTCTCATCGTATTGGTTAATCAGACCTACGCAGATTTCTCCTCTGTAGTCGCTGTCAACAACGCCCACGCAGTTTGCAGGAGCAATGCCGTGCTTTATGGCAAGACCGCTTCTTGCAAAAATCATTGCGGCGTATCCCGGTTCTTCAAGAGCGATTGCAAGACCTGTGGGGATAAGAGCATGACCGCCTTTATCTAAGGTGAGCGGCTCATCAATGCAGGCGCAAAGGTCAAGACCGGCACTGCCGGAGGTGGCTCTCTGCGGGATTTTTGCATTTTCACGCAGTCTTTTGAATTTAATTTCACTTATCATATCAGAAAATCACCTTTTCAGCGTTTTCCCTGAGAATAAGGTTCAAAAATTCGTCAACGCTCATTGCGCCGATGTCACCCTGACCTCTCTTGCGAACGCCCACTGTGCCTTCTTCAATTTCCTTGTCGCCCATAACGAGCATATAGGGAATCTTCTCAAGCTGAGCTTCACGGAGCTTGTAGCCGAGCTTTTCACTGCGGCAGTCAGCTGTTACTCGAAGACCTGCGTTCTCAAACTTTTTAACAACAGCCATAGCTGCTTCGTGGTGTCTGTCGGCAATAGGCATAACACGAACCTGTTCGGGAGCGAGCCAAACAGGGAATGCGCCTGCGTATTTTTCAATAAGCAGAGCGAGCGTGCGCTCGTAGCAGCCGATAGATGTGCGGTGGATAATGTAGGGATGCTTCTTTGTGCCGTCAGCATCAACATATTCCATGCCAAACTTTTCAGCGAGCATCTGGTCAACCTGAAGGGTGATAAGTGTATCCTCTTTGCCGTGAACGTTCTTAATTTGAATATCCAGCTTAGGCCCGTAGAAAGCGGCCTCGCCGATACCGATTTTGTAGGGAATTTCAAGGTGGTCGAGGATTTTGCCCATGATGCCCTGCGCCTCATCCCACTGTTCGGGCGTGCCGATGTATTTTTCTCTGTCGTTGGGATCCCACTGAGAGAAACGGTAGGAAACATCTTCGTACAGACCGAGAGTTTTGAGCATATAGATTGCAAGCTCAAGACAGCCCTTAAATTCGTCTTCAAGCTGTTCGGGCAGGCACATAAGATGGCCTTCGGAAATTGTGAACTGACGAACACGGATAAGGCCGTGCATTTCGCCGCTTGCCTCGTTGCGGAAGAGGGTAGATGTTTCGTTGTATCTCAAGGGCAGGTCACGGTATGAGCGCGCACGGTTGAGATATGCCTGATACTGGAATGGGCAGGTCATGGGTCGAAGAGCAAAAACTTCATCGTCCTTATCTTCATCGCCGAGAACAAACATGCCGTCCTTATAGTGATCCCAGTGACCTGAGAGCTTGTAAAGGTCGCTCTTAGCCATGTAGGGAGTTTTTGTCAGAAGCCAGCCTCTCTTCTGCTCCTCGTCCTCAACAAAGCGCTGAAGCAGCTGAATTATTCTTGCGCCCTTGGGCAGCAGAATGGGGAGACCCTGACCGATGAGGTCGGAGGTTGTGAACAGCTCAAGCTCACGGCCGAGCTTATTGTGGTCACGCTTCTTTGCCTCCTCAATAGCTTCAAGGTGAGCGTCAAGGTCAGCCTGCTTTGTGAAAGCAGTGCCGTAGATTCTCTGAAGCATCTTGTTTTTGGAGTCGCCTCTCCAGTATGCGCCTGTTGAAGATGTGAGCTTAAATGCCTTAACTCTTGAAGTATCGGGAATGTGAGGACCGGCGCAAAGCTCGTCAAATTCAGCCTGCTTAAAGAAAGAGATATTCTCGCCCTTTTCGGCGTGCTCTTTAATAAGCTCAACCTTGTATATTTCACCCTTTTCCTCCATCTTTGCAATGGCATCAGCAGGGGAGAGCTCATATCTTTCGAGAGGGATGCCTTCTTTAACTATTTTCTTCATTTCGGCTTCAATCTGAGTTAAAACCTCAGGTGTAAAGGAAACATCGCAGTCAAAATCATAGTAAAATCCGTTGTCAATAGCAGGGCCTATAGCAAGCTTTGCCTGGGGAAACAGTCTCTTAACAGCCTGAGCCAGAATATGGGAGGCTGTGTGACGGAAAGCTTTCTTGCCTTCTTCATCGTCAAAGGTCAGAATTTCAACCTGTGCATCGGCGTCAAGCGCAGTGCGCAGATCGCATATTTCGCCGTTGACCCTGGCGACACAAGCGGCCTTATAAAGTCCCATGCCAAGGCTTTTTGCAATTTCAGCAACGGTAGTGCCGTTTTCGTACTCCTTAATAACATTGTCTTTAAGCGTTACCTTAATCATCATATATCATCCTTTCTAAAAAATTGTTGACAAAACAAAATGCTCCGCACCTATAAAAATAGGGGCGAAGCATAATTAGTAAACTTATACTCCACGGTTCCACCCGTGTTGAAAATTTCTGATAATGATTTAACGATTCAAAAATTTTCATCTCTTGCAGCCTTAACGCAGCTCCTACGGCATTACTTATCTGCAAACAGCAGCTTCGTAAGCGCTCGGCAGTGGTCGTTACAGCGGCATGAATACCTGCTTTGCAGCACAGGAGCAGGCTCTCTGAAATCAGCGTTTGCCGTAATCATTCTGCTTCATCGCATTTTAATTATTAAAGATTAAAAACCATATTATCACTTTATTTTCAGTATGTCAAGTTTAACTTCTGAAAACTCTGAATGCGTGCTTGCGGCAATCAATTTCGGCTACTCTGTAGGAGCCGCCGTATTCGCCGTCAAGAGTCCAAGGCAAGTCAAAATTTTTGCTCTCTACAACAAAATGGCTTCCCTTTGAGAGGGTGAAAAACTCTTCGTTGTAGATGCGCTTTATAATAACCTCGTTAAATATCTGCCGCCACTGTGCGGCGTTTGCAGGTAGTTTTGCCAGGTTGAGCTCAAATATACCATCGTCAAAGCCTATGTCTTCGGGCTTGTATTTTATGATGCCGCCGATTGAAAGTGCGTTTGAAATTGAGCCGAAGGCATATTCGCCCTCGTAAACCTCATCGTCGCATTGAATTTTCAGCTCTATGGGCTTGAAGTCCTTGATTTCTTTCAAGCCCTCATAGAGGTAGGCAGGATAGCCGAAAAGATTCTTTGAGGTTTGCGAAGTGGCATAAGAGCTGCGGGAAAAAACACCGAAAGCGGCAGTGTAGCAGAAATATCTGTCGTTGTTGAGCTGACCGATATCGTGGAATTTCGGCTCGACATCGCAAATCAGGTCTATTGCGGCTTGGGCGTCATGGGGAACACCTATGCTGCCCGCAAAATCGTTTGTAGTGCCGCTGGGTATGTAGCCGATAGGCACATCAATGCCTGACTGTATTACACCGTTGACGGTTTCGTTAAATGTACCGTCGCCGCCTCGGCAAACGATGAGGTCGAATTTTGAAGCGAGCATTTTTGCGTATTCCGTTGCATCTCCTCGCTTTTGAGTTATGTATACCGTTGTTTCAAAGCCTGCTTTTGTGAAAATATCTGCAATGTGCCAAAGCTGGCTTCTGACTGTGAATTTGCCTGATTTAGGGTTGATTATAACGAGAGCTTTACCTTTACTTTCCATATAGTCACATCCTCTTTAATTGTTTAAGAGAAGAAGCTCTTTTGTTGCCGAGGTCAGGTTTTCGTTGCCGTCTTCGGTTATGAGGAGCATATCCTCTATTCTTATGCCGAATTGGTCGGGCAAATATATTCCCGGTTCGGCTGTTATTATGTTGCCTGCCTGCAAGGTGTAGCCGGATTTAGGGGAAACCTGTGGCTCTTCGTGAATCTCGATTCCTACACCGTGACCCGTGGAATGGCCGAAAGCGTGTCCGTAACCCGATTTATCTATTATACTGCGTGCCGCAAAATCAACCGTTGATGCAGGCACTCCTGCGCAGGCTGTTTTAATTGCGGCAGCTTGAGCGTTGAGAACTATTGAGTAAACATCCGCCATCATGCTGCTGACTTCGCCGATTGCAACGGTGCGAGTCATATCGCTGTGGTATCCGTTGACTACTGCGCCGAAATCCATAGTTACAAAATCGCCGAACTCAATAATTTTTCCGTCAGGCACTCCGTGAGGCAGAGATGATTTTTTGCCGCTGACTACTATGGTGTCAAAAGATATTGCATCTGCACCGTTTTTGAGCATATAGAAATCAAGAGCCAGAGCAACCTCTTTTTCAGTCATGCCGGGCTTTATGTACTTTATAACATGGTTAAAGGCTTTTTCTGCAATAGCCTGAGCGGCTTTGATGTTTTCAACTTCTTCTTCCGCCTTAGTGCATCGCAGGAAGCGTATACATTTGTCGAGCCTGCCGTCGAAAACAGTTTTAAAGCCGTCGGGCTTGAACATTTTGCCGTATTCACGCAAACCGCTTACGGTGACAAAATCAGCCTCTACGGCAACGCTTGAGCAGTTGAATTTTTTGAGATATTTCGGCACGAGCTCACGGATATTTTTTAGCTCAACAACATCGCAGCAGTCTACTTTTGCCTGTGCGGCTTCGATATAGCGGCTGTCCGTTAAAAAAACGCTTCCGTTTCGGCTTGCGATTATGTAGCCGTTTTCGGTGGAAAATCCCGTGAAATATCTGATGTTTGCAGGGTTAGTTATGATGCATGCATCAATATCCTTGGGCAGTATTCTTATAAGGTTTTGAAGAAACATGGTTATTTTTCCCTCTTCCTGCGTTCAAATTCTTCAAGCAGCTCTTTTTCGCCGTCACGAGCTTTTTTGAAATAGAATTTAAACAGTTTTTCGTCTCGTGCTCTGTCTGTAAAAACAGCAACTGCACCGGCCAAGTTCGCAGCTAACATATCTGTTTTTAGCTGGTCTCCCACCATTGCAAGGCGGTCTATGGGCTTTTGAAGCATTTCAGCCGCTTTCATAAGTCCGTCAACACGCGGTTTTTTTGCGCTGTATATATAGTTTTTGATTCCGAATTTTTTAGCTACCGCCCATACCCGCAAGGGTATTGCATTGGAAACAATGGCGAGGGGTATATTTGCGCTTTGCATTTTTTTAACCCATTCAACCGTACCGGGCAGAGGGGTGAGGGTTTCGTCATAGATAAGAGTGTTGTCAATATCAAGGAGCAAGCCCTCCGCACCCATAGCTTTCAAATCGGCAGGTGTTATGGAACAAACGCTTTTAAAGCGGTATTTAGGCATATATCGGTTATCAAGCATAATAAATTCCTAAAAAGTTGATTAAATAGTTAAAAAAACAAGGCGGGCTTTGTTGCCCGCCTTTCGGTTTTACTTATACTTGCGCTTACGAGCAGCCTCTGACTTCTTCTTTCTCTTTACAGAAGGCTTTTCATAGTGTTCTCTTTTGCGAACTTCCTGAATAACACCATCTCTGGAGGTCTGTCTCTTAAACCTTCTGAGGGCGCTGTCTAAGGATTCGTTTTCTTTAACTTCTACTTTGCTCATTTACTATTCCCTCCCTCCGCAATTTGCAGGGGCAAATTTCTCATTGTATCGATAGCATTATACAACAAGGGCATTGTGCTTGTCAACATCTTTTTAAAATTTTTATATCTGTTTAAAGCCGATCTTTTTCATACATTTGTCGAGTGTACGCTGGGCAAGGCGAGAAGCACGCTCTGCGCCCTTTGCCATACATTCGTTTATGTAGGCGTTATCGGCAATAATTTTTTTGTATTCTGCCTGCATGGGAGCAAGCTCTGCAACGACTGCTTCACCGACGGCTGTTTTGAAGTCGCCGTATCCCTTGCCGGCAAATTCATTTTCAATCTCCTCAAAGCTTTTGCCTGTGCAGCAGGAGTAAATCGTCATAAGGTTGTTTATGCCGTCCTTTCCCTCTGCGTATCTGACGCAGGACTCGGAGTCCGTAACTGCGCTTTTAAACTTTTTCATAATCTGTTCGGGTGTGTCCAGCACACAAACAGATGCCTTGGGGTTGGGGTCTGATTTGGACATTTTCGCCGTGGGGTCTTGGAGTGATGTAATCTTTGCGCCTGTTTTGCCGATGAAAGGCTCAGGAACGGTGAAAACATTGCCGTAGACGCCGTTGAAGCGCTCTGCGATGTTGCGAGTGAGCTCGAGGTGCTGTTTCTGGTCAATGCCTACGGGCACATAGTTCGACTGATAAAGCAAAATATCAGCTGCCATGAGCGTTGGGTAAGCAAAAAGGCCTATGTTAATATTATCGGCGTGCTTTTGGCTTTTTTCTTTAAACTGAGTCATGCGTGATGCTTCGCCGAACTGAGTGTAGCAGTTGAGAAGCCACCCAAGCTGAGAATGCTGCGGAACATGGCTCTGCATAAATACAATGCTCTTTTCGGGGTCAAGACCGTTTGCAAGTAGCAGAGCAAACATTTCTGTGGACTGCTTTCTGAGCATTGCAGGCTCCTGACGGACCGTAATGGCGTGCAGGTCAGCAACGCCGAAAATGCAATCATAATCTTCGCTCATTGCTCTCCAATTCTTGAGAGCGCCGAAGTAGTTGCCTATAGTTGGTACGGAGGTGGGCTGAATAAGGCTCAAAACCCTTTGCTTTTTAACGGGTGCGTTGTTGTTTTCCATAACAGATATCTCCATTTACTTATTAAACATTATTATATTATAGCATATCGGCAGAATTTTCAAGTGTTTTTATTGCAATATGCGGAGAATGATGATAAAATGACATCAGTATAATAATAACATTAATGTTAAGGCGGTAATTGGTTTGGATATTAAAGATATTTTATCCCGAGTTGACCATACCTTGCTCAAGCAGGATTCAACATGGGAGCAGATAAGAGAAACTATTGACGATGCAGTAAAGTTTTCTACGGCAAGCGTGTGCATACCTGCAAGCTTTGTTAAGCAGGCGGCGAAGTATGCCGACGGCAAAGTGAAAATCTGCACGGTAATCGGTTTCCCTTTGGGATATTCAACAACAGCAGCCAAGGCTGCGGAAGCTGAGGATGCCCTGCAAAACGGCGCAGATGAAATTGATATGGTTATCAATGTGGGTTGGCTCAAGGATAAAAAGTATGATGAATTGCTGAGCGAGATTAAAGCGGTTAAAGCAGCTTGCGGCGAAAATGTATTAAAGGTTATTATAGAAACCTGTCTTCTCACCGATGAAGAAAAAATCAAGATGTGCGAAATTGTCAGCGCAAGCGGCGCAGACTATATTAAGACTTCTACAGGCTTTTCTACCGGCGGAGCAACCAAAGAAGATATAGCCTTGTTTAAAGCCCATGTTTCGGGAGGCTTAAAGATAAAGGCTGCCGGCGGCATACGCTCGATAGCCGATGCAGAGGACTTCATTTCCCTTGGAGCCGACCGCTTGGGCACAAGCGCTATAGTTAAGCTTGTAAAGGAAGAAACATTTACAGGAGGGTATTGATATGCCGAATTATCCTACACCACATATTAAGGCAACACCGCAGGATTTTGCAAAAACAGTGCTTATGCCCGGTGACCCATTGCGTGCAAAATTCATAGCAGAGAATTTTCTGGAGAATGTCACTCAGGTAAACTCAGTGCGCAATATGCTCGGATTTACAGGAATCTATAAAGGTAAACCCGTTTCTGTTATGGGCAGCGGCATGGGTATGCCGTCAATCGGTATCTATTCATATGAGCTGTATAACTTTTTTGATGTTGAAAATATTATACGAGTAGGCACTGCAGGCGGACTCAGCGAAAAAGTGAAGATACGAGATGTTGTTATTGGCATGGGTGCTTGCACAAACTCCAATTTTGTAAAGCAGTTTCACTTGCCGGGTGATTTCGCTCCTACAGCGAGCTGGGAGTTGCTTGAACCCTGTGCAAGCCTTGCAAAAGAGATGAAATTGAGCTGTAAAATCGGCAATGTTCTTTCCTCCGATGTTTTTTACGGCGATGATGAAGCGCTTCCTCCTGAGCTTCGCAGTAATGCGCTTTGGGCGAAAATGGGGGTTCTTGCCGTTGAGATGGAGAGCGCGGCTCTTTATATGAACGCTGCCCGTGCAGGCAAAAAAGCATTGGGCATTTTTACGGTTTCCGACCATCTTATAACCGGCGAATCCACTACAGCCGAGGAAAGGCAAAATTCATTTACGGATATGATGCAGCTTGCACTTGAAACTGCGTTGGCTGTTGAATAAAACTCAGTAGGATGAACTTTATGAAAAAATTATTGCACTTTTATAAGGCTTGTTTTTGAGGACGGTTCATATCAGGATTTTGAAGCTATTGATTTCTCTGCGGCAAAATCAATGATATATCTTGATAAGGCAGAATAAGAATGTAAAATTAAGGAAGCTGAGGCAATCAAACAACTGCCTCAGCTTATTTTGATTTTTGTGTATTATTCTTCGCTTGTGCTTTCCTCGCTGCTTGTGCTTTCCTCGCTGCTTGTGCTTTCCTCGCCGCTTGTGCTTTCCTCGCCGCTTGTTGCTGAAGGAGCAGTAGTTGCAACGGGAGGCAGTGTTACGCCGGGCTCGGCGTTTTCGGGAGCGTCTGTTGCCTGCATAGCGCTTATGTAGTAGCCTGTTTCGTTTTCACGCAAGGTGAATTTGACATATTTGCTCGGTTCGGGCTGAACGAAATTGCCTGAAGAATCCTGTGCCCAAGCTTCGCTTGCAAGGTAGCCGACAGTAAGCGTAACGGTGTTGGAGCTTTTATCAATATCAACAACCTCAGGTGTGTAAATGGGAACAGTACCTGCTGAGGTTACAAGGTAGCATCGGCTTTGCTCGTTGAAAGAAAATTCATCAAAATCGCCCTTTACGCCTATGTGGGTAGGCACAACGCTGCTGCCGAAAAGCTCGGCAAATTTCTTTTCAACATCCTGTGCGGGTATCATAATGTTACCCTGGTCGTCAGTATCATATTTGCCGGGATAGATATCTTCGTCCTTTATAACTGCCCAAACTGAGCAGACTGTCAGCTGGTTGATGTTGGCGGCTGAAACATCGTCGAACATATCCGGGTCATACATTACAACGGGTATGAGTATTGATTCATATTCAATTCTCTTTTCGGAATTGTCGGTCAGCTTTTTGACGCCCTCAATGCCTGCACCAACGGCAAAAATTACACCGATTACAGCAAAAATAATAATCACAAGTCCAAGGGGAAAAGCAAGCTTGCTTTGTCCTTTTCTTTTTTTGTTTTCAGCCATTTTTTATCTCCTCGTTACTTTATTGAGTTTCATTTACAGTGATGCAAGGGCAATCATCACGGGCATGGTTATTACGGAAATGAAGCTGACTAATGCAACCGTTTTGGAGGCCGTGCCCGTATCCAAATCGTATTTGCCTGCAAAAATAACCGTGTTGTTGGCGCTGGGAGCAGAGGCGGAAACGGCCATTGCCATTGCAAGCTCCTTGGGTATATTAATCAGGCTGAAGATGCCTATCATAATAAGGGGAAGCGCAATAAGCTTGAGTATGCCCACAAGATAAATATTTTTATCGGTGAATATTGTTTTAAGGTCAGTGTGGGCAATATAAGTGCCGAAAATCAGCATGGCAAGGGGAGTATTGAGCACAGCCAGACTGCTTATAGGGGTAGCTATAACCTCCGGCAGTGCAATTCCGGAAAGATACAGTGGCAAGCCTACGGCTACGCCGATAGTGCCGGGATTGATGAAAAGCTTTTTGAAATTAAATTTACCTTTTTGCGCCCCTATTATATATATGCCGTGGGTAAAGCTAAAGATGTTATAGGCCATTATAACTGCGGAGCAGTAGAAAACGCCTTTTTCTCCCAAAACCGCATTTGCAAGTGGAAGCGCCATATATCCGCAGTTGCCGTACATAGAGGCATATTTGTAAATTCCCTTTTGAGGGCTTTTATTGAAAAACGGAGCTATGACGACCATACCTATTAAGTGGAGAATTATACCGAAGAGCGCCGCTAAACCAAAATTCTTAATATTATCCGGCGAATTTTCAATAGATAAAAAGCTGTTCACAATAACCATGGGAGTGACAATATAGAACAGCAAATTGGTGTTCAGCTTTGAAGCTTTTTCGGTATAAAGTCCGGTTTTGTCTGCGATAAAGCCGACTGCAACTAATATATACAGTATCAAAACCTGTTGTGCTGTGGTGAATAAATTATCTAAAAACATTGACTAAAGCCTTTCGATGATTACGCTTTAAGCTTTGGATTCTTCGGCTTTCTTTGCTGTTGCCGTGTTGTAGAGGAACAGGGGTATAAACAGGGCAAATGCCAAATCGCAGGGATTGAAGCCGTAGTTTGGAACAAGGCTGTCAGCGTGACCTATTATTATCAGGAAAAGTCTGGGAACGCTGACTAAAAACGCCAAAAGTGCGGCAGGAATACCGCAGCCGAAAAGTCGCCATGCTACTGTTTCGGGAGTAACTTTAGTTACAACCTGCGCAAAAGCAAGGGTGAAGGTGATGATGAATACGAGCATAAACAGCTCTAAAAGCAGGTCTGAAATGTTTATGAAGCTGATTTTTCGTATAAATCTTATGATGATTCTGCAAATTGCCCAAAGGATAGGAGCGATTGAAAGGAGCTTGTAGCCCTTGAGCTTTGTCTTGCCGCTGAAGCAGGCAACTGTGTAAATCCAGAAGAAGAAAGCTGCAAAAACGCCGAATACTGCCTGCAAAAGCATAATCGTGGCGCCTGATTTTGAAAGATACTGCGATTGAGTCAGTTGTTCAATCATGGGATTATATTCGGCTTTTACTTCAATGTAAGAATACATCTGATAAACCGCATCGAACATAAGGGCGAATGCAGTAATCGCAGAAACAATACCAAGCGGCTTGCTTTTAACGGTTAAATCTCTGGCTCTGCATGCTTTGTCGTTGAGATAGCTTGTGGCCATAACGGCTATAACTACTACCGACAGCAACACATAGAACAGGGGAACGGTAAAGCTGCTTTGCGTAAAAAATCCTGTTTCAGGGTCAATAAGAGCCGATACCTGATAAACACGCAGGGGCAGCAGCGCACAAAGGCTGAGCGCCGCCGCAGCAACAATAACTGAAGGTTCGGGTTTTGCAAGGCTTCCCTTGATTTTCTTTTTCATTTTTAATTCACCTCTTACATAATTGCAAGTGCTTCTCTTGTGATGTATTTATCGGGATGAAGCACATTTTCTTCAGTTCTTTCGTTAAGAGCAATGTAGTGATAGGGGAGAGAAACATTTTTGTATGCAGGGCGAATGATACGCTTGCCTGTTGTGAGCTCCTCTAATCTGTGAGCTGCCCAGCCTGCCATACGGGAAACCGTGAACAAGGGGGTAAACAGGTCTTCGGGAATACCGAGCATATCGTAAATAAGGCCTGAGTAGAGGTCTACATTGGCGCAAATGGGTTTCATATCGCCTTTAATTGAACGGAAAATATCGGGAGTTAATTCTTCAATAAGCTCAAGCAGGCGGAAGCGGCGCTCAAATTCTTCGCTGAATACAAATTTCTTAGCGGCATCCTTGAGCAAAACGGCACGGGGGTCGGAAATTGTGTATATAGCGTGACCCATGCCGTAAACAAGACCTGAACGGTCGCCTGCTTCCTTTTTGATTATTTTTGTAATGTAGTCTGCAACCTGACCTTCGTTTGTGATGTCGGAGAGCTCCTGCTCCATGAAGGTTGTCATTTCTTTAACCTTTATGTTGGCGCCGCCGTGTTTGGGTCCCTTGAGGGAACCGATGCCTGCGGCAATAGCGGAATAAGTATCTGTGCCTGAGGAGGTGAGAACGCGAGTTGCAAAGGTGGAGTTGTTACCGCCGCCGTGCTCTGAATGAAGAATAAGGCAAAGGTCAAGAAGCTTAGCCTCTTCATCGGTAAAAAGTCTGTCTGAGCGCAGTGTACGAAGAATTGATTGCGCAGTGCCAAGCTCAGGCTTGGGCTGATGAATATACATGCTCTTTTTGTAGTAGTGGCGGCGCTTAACCTGGTAAGCGTAGCTCATTATGGAGGGAAGCTGTGCAATGAGCTGGATGCACTGCCTTAGAACATTCTCTACTGAAATATCGTCAGGTGTGTCATCGTATGAATAAAGCGCCATAACCGAACGAGCCATTTTATTCATAATGTTTGGCGACGGAGCTTTCATTATCATATCTTCAATGAAATCTTCGGGAAGCTCACGACATTCGGCGAGAACATTTTGGAATTTGGTCAGCTGCTCTGCTGTGGGCAGTGCGCCGAAAATGAGCAGCCATGCAACCTCCTCGAAGCCGAAGCGGTCTTCTTTGCGGCAGCCTTCAACGATTTCGTTTATATCAAGGCCACGGAAGTTGAGCTTGCCATGACGGGGCACACGCTCTCCGTCTTCTATATAGTAGCCGTCAACGCTGCAGATTTTGGTAAGGCCTGCCATGACGCCTGTTCCGTCTGCGTTACGCAAACCTCTCTTGACGCCGAAGCGACCGTAATCTGCTACATCAATTTTGTCATTAAGTCTTATTTCAGAGCATAAGCTTTTAAGGGCGTCGTTAGTGATGGGGGACATGTATTTTGCCATAAGTTTTCTCCTACGCATATTGTAATTTCAAAAATATATATACTTTTAGGTTTCATATTATACTATAAAAAGCACCAAAAAGTCAATAAAATATAAGGAGATAATAAAAATGAGGTTTTATAAGTTTTTGTGCTTGCTTGTCAGCTTGTCGGTTTTGCTTGTTCCGTTGCTTTCTCTGAAAAAAGGAGAGCCGACAAAAAATGAAGCTTCGGAGCAGATAAGCGAAAAAGAACAGGCTGTAACCGAGGGAAAAAATGACAGCGTAAAGGTTTTTATGCAGAATGAAAATGAGGTTTTGCAGCTTGATATATCAGAGTACCTTGTGGGTGTGCTTGCGGCGGAAATGCCTGCAACTTACCACGAGGAGGCGCTCAAGGCTCAGGCTGTTGCGGCCTATACTTATTTGCTCAGAAAACGGCAGGAACAGCAGAAAGCTCCCGATGAAGCTTTGAAAGGAGCTGATTTGTCGAATAATTCCGCAACGCATCAGGGATATATAACAAAAGCTGAGCGAGAAAAAAAGTGGGGGGACAAGGCCGAAAGCTATGAAAAGAAGCTGAAAAAGGCGGTTGAAGCCGTGGAGGGTAAGGCTATTACATATGAGGGAGAGCCTATTATAGCCGCCTTTCATGCCATAAACAGCGGTGAAACGCAAAGCGCCGAAACAGTTTGGGGCGGCGAGGTCGCATATCTCAAGGGAGTGCCGAGTCCGGGGGATAAGCTTTCGCCGGACTGCATTAAGACCATTGCCATAACGGCAAAGGAATTTTCAGACAGCGTTGCTCAGCTGAAAAACTGTGAACTCAACGGAGAAGCTCAAAACTGGATAGGCGAAATTAAGACTAATTCAAGCGGATATGTAAAATCTGTTGAGATAGGTGGCACGGCTTTTACAGGGCTTCAGGCTCGTGATGCCATAGGGCTTCGCTCGGCTGTGTTTACGGTTGAGTATAAGAACGGAAGCTTCTATTTTACCACCAACGGTTACGGTCATTGCGTAGGTTTGAGCCAGTACGGAGCCGATTATATGGCTCGTCAGGGCAATAATTGGCAGGAAATTATCGAGCATTATTATACGGGTGTGACTGTGAAATAGTAAAGCAAAATAGCTTTACAAAATTACGAGATTTGATATTTAAAACAAATTCAATATTTAATGCCGATATTCATTGATATGCCAAGGATTACCAATTAATAAAAGACAAATATATCACAATTAGACAAGCAAAAATACTTTACAAATTCAAAGAGCACTGAACCCGATTTAAAGGTTCAATGCTCTTGATTTTTTCTTCACTTTGAGTTTAATCCCATTCTGTTCCCTTTACTGTGTTGCCGAGCAGGAGATAAGGAAGCCGTTGGTCAGAGCTTTTGCAGAAAAGTTTTCTCACCTTATTTTTTATTATTTGCTACTGCGTCAAGTATTTCCTGCTTAAATTCGCCGTAAATCTTATATTTTCTTGAAAATACCGCCAAAGAAATGAGAATTAATACAGGGGGAATAATGAACATCAAAAATGAAATTGCGCTCTTTGCCGCCGGAGCTTGCTGAGCAAGATTGCCATCGAAGCCTGTCAGGCTGAATGCGGAATACATAATAATTGACTGAACGGTGTAGGCAAGCTTTTGCAAAAAGCCTTTCATGGAGAATGTAAGGCTCTGATTTCTGCGGCCGAGTTTAAATTCGCCGTAGTCAACAACATCTGCAAGCATAACTGTTTGGTTGACGAACATACTGCCCGTGCCGATTGAGGCTATTGCAAAGAATATGCCAAGCGCAATAACATTTCCGCCGAAGAAATAGCCTGTCAGAGCCATTGCAGTGTAGCCGCCTGCGGCTAAGGAAAGAGAAAGCTTGTATGTGGTTCTGTTTGTCATAAACTTTGAGCAAACGGGAATAACCAAAAGGGAAAGAACAGAGCCTACCGTGCCCATAAGGTTAAATGTAGATTGCAGGGTCAAATCGCCTTGTACGGAGTCAAAATAGTAGCTGCTGATGCCGCTTGTCATGTAGAAGCCTGTGTTTGAAATAGTTGCGAAAAGCATAAAAATCAGAAGTTGGTCGTTTTGCTTTAATGTTTTAATGGCGTCTTTGAATGAACCTGTATTGTTTGGAGTAATGCTGTTGCGCTCTTTTATGGAAAAAACGCTGATAAAGACGAAAAAGACGAGGGCAGCCGCCGCAATTATTGACCATTTGCCGAAGCCGACACGCAAGGTATCGCTGCCCATAGAATCCAGCTTACTGCCTGCTGCACCGCCTAAATATGCAACAGCAATGGGAGTGAAAATAGTGATAATACCCTGACCTAAGCCGGAAAAGGCTCGTGCAAGGGTTGAGAGCAGGTTTCTGTCCTTTTCTTCACTTGCAAAGGAGGGAATCATGGACCAATAGGGGATATCTGCAAGGGTGTTTGTCATGCCCCACGCTACATAGAGAACTGCAACATAGATATACAGACCTACCGAGCCGGAGGCGAAGCCGATATTGTTAAACAGCAGGCAAAGCACAATGGCATTGAGCACTACACCGCCTAAAAGCCAAGGGCGATATTTGCCGAATTTTGTGTTTGTGCGGTCAACGACCATGCCTATCATGGGGTCGTTAATGCCGTCCCAAAGCCTTGCAAGAGGGGCTAAAACCAACAGAAACAAAGGGCTTATGCCCAAAGCGTTGGTTAGGAAAATTGATAGGTACGAATAAAACATACCGTAGCTCAGGTCAAGGCCTACTGCCCCTACGCTGTAGCCGATCTTCTCTCTAAAGGAAAGTTTATTCATGGGAGATATGCCTCCGTTCACTTTTGCTTATTTGAATTGTATCATACGAAGCTGTCAATGTAAATATCATTTTAAACTAATTGACCCGGTACATAATTGCTGATATAATTTAAGAAAAATGATCAGGCGGAGAATTGTTATGGGCATTGTAATGAAAATAGTAAGTATTTTTTTAACCCTCTTCAATCTAATCGGCGGATTGTTTACCCCCGTTGATAAATCAAAAATATTGAATGATTTATTTTCAAACCCGGCAAAGGCTTCTTATTCGGAGCTTTATTACGAGCTTTCCGAAACAAGCAAGAACAACACGGATTTTTGGCGCCACGGCATGATAAGCGGAAACGGCCTGCAGGGCGTAATCACAAGCGGTTCACCATACAGCGATACGCTGATTTATCAGAATATGCACTTCATTATGCCGAATAAAAATGTTCGTTATTGTCCCGATACTGCACATGAGCTTGAAACCGTAAAGCAAAATATCGCAAACGGTACCGATATTGTTGACAACGCTTCTTATGACGATGTTTATGCTTTTCACCCCGGCGCAGGCTTGAGAATTAAGCAGAATAAGCATGTGAAGTTTAATTACATGCGCTATACCGATTATGAAACTGCTCAAGTTTGCGTGCGCTATACCGATATTAAAGGCACATGGGAGCGAAAAACCTTTACATCTCAGACAGACGGCGTGAATATCACAAAAATCGGCAGTTCTTCAACGGGAAGCAAGGTTAGTTTAACCCTTTCGATTGACGATATTTCAGCTTTTGCAAATTTCGGGAACGGCAGTGAGGTGGATTTGAAATACAAGAAGCTGGTCGGCGAAAACTGCGAATATATTGCAATGGCTGCTCATTATCCGTCCTACGAAAATAGCGAGCTGAAAGACGGCGGCTATGCAACAGTTGTCTATGTGGTTTGTGAGGGCGGCTCCAAAACTCTTGTGGAAAAAGACGCCCCCAAAGAGTCACAGTATTGCGGCGAAACCGACCCAGAAATCAAAATTAAGCGTGCCGATAATGTTTATCTTATTGCCGTTACGGGCAGAACTCACAGCATGGGCTCTTACGAAGCCTTTGCCGAGGCCAAAAGCTATGAGCTTGTTGATGAGCTTATTGCAAAAGCAAAGGCTGTTGCAGAAAAATACACCCCAAACGGCGCGTTTAATTATGATGCCGCTTTGGAGAGCCATGCGGCAGTATTTTCAAAAGAATATAATGCAGTCAGCTTTAAGCTCGGCGAAAAAAACAGCACCGCTTCAAATGAAAACCTTGTGCTTGAACAGCACTTGAAAAAAGATATTAAGTCCGACCTTGCAGAACGCACCTATTATTCGGGAAGATATGCTTATCTATGTGCGGCAGGCTATTCCACACCCAGGCTTTACGGTATGTGGACGGGCGAGTGGGCGCCCGGCTGGGGCAGTAAATACACAATGGACGCCAATGTCAACCTGCAAACAGCTTCAATGAATACAGGCAACATGAAAGCATCATATATCGGTTATACTTATTTCCTTTTGCGTCAGCTGCCCGATTGGGAGGAAAATGCGGCGGCAACCCACGGTTTTACAGATGCTATTCAGGCGCCTGTAAATACTGACGGTGATAAGGCTGTTATCACGGAAACCTGTTACCCCTATCCTTTCCGCTATTGGAATGCAGGGGCTTCCTGGATGCTTCAGCCCCTTTATGAAACTCTCCTTTGCTACGGTGATGTCAAAATTCCCTTAAGCGATGAATTTGACCTTGAAAATCTCAAATCTGTTCTCTCTCTCAGCGCAGAGGATTTGACCGACGGGGAAATTTCAGCCCTTGAAGCCAAAGGCTATTTGGATTTGCGAAGTGATATTCTTCTTCCATTGCTCGTCAAAAGCGCAAACTATTGGGAGCAGATGATGTCTCCTGAATACTATACGGATGCCACAGGTAACATTATTTATGAAGATGGGAAAACTCAGCTCAACGAGGGTGAAAAATATGCAATTCTTCCCAGTTATTCTCCCGAAAACAATCCCTCAAATTATCCGAGCCCCTCTGTTGCAAATGCGGCGATTGATATTTCCGCTTGTCGAAGCAACCTTGAAATGCTAATTGATATTGCGAAGAGCGTGAACCCCGACGCAGATGTTTCAAAATGGGAAGAGCTTCTTTCAGATGTGCCGAACTATATGTATGACGAAACAGGCGCTTTAAAAGAATGGGCAGCCGCTGAGTTTGCGGAAAACAACAGCCACCGCCACCTGAGCCATCTTTATTGCGTATGGCCTATGTTTGAAACGCAGAATGATATTGCGCTCAAGAACGCCTGCATACAGGCTATTGCAAACCGTGCAAGCGAAAACCAGGCAAGCCATGCCCTTGTTCACAGAGCTCTTATTGCCGCAAGGCTCAAGGATAGAAAAGCTGTAACCGATTCGTTGGTAGGCCTTACAAATAGTTGGATTTATTACGATTCACTTATGACTAACCACGATTATGACCGCAACAGCTGCTACTGCACCGATTTTGCAATAGGCTATCTCGGTATAGTCAACGAAAGCCTGATTTATTCTTACGGCAATGAAATTCAGCTTTTGCCGGCCGTTCCCGTTTCGGGCTATGAAAGCGGAGAAATTTGCGGAATCAGAACCCGAAACAGAGCTATAGTTGATAGCCTTAAATGGGATTTAAAGGCCGGAAAAGCCACTGCTGCGGTAACCTCGGACATCGCTCAGACAATAAAAATTTCCTGCGCTCTTTCCGGCGAAACAAAAACAGTCACATTCGCTCAGGGCGAAACAAAAACAGTAGATTTTACATTTTGATAAAACAAAACATAAATGCAACAAGGCACTGCAAACGGAAAATTTTATCCGCAAGCAGTGCCTTGTTTTGTTGCTTCATCGTAAACAGCAACAACAAGGTTTGTGTTATCCGGTGCAGAGAGTGTGGCAGATGCCGTCTTGCCTTTTACGGTTATTTTAGATACGGCAAATTCGTTTTCTCCGGCTTGTGCTGATGCGCCTATAGAAAAAGAGCATATGAGCAGGGCTGCGGACAAAACAAAAGCCAATATTTTTTGGGCTGCGCTTTCATTGTGAAGCCTTCGTTTCTTTTTTTTCAATTTGACATTTTTGTGATATCACAATACTGCCTAAAAGTCCACTAAAAAGAATATAAACCTTAAATATCCTATTGAATTTTGTCCTGCGAAGTGGTATTATTAGCAAGTAAAAATATCACTCATAAAGAGGTGCTTATTTAAGATGTATGATGTGGCAATAATCGGTTGTGGCATCACAGGAACTTCGATTGCTTACAGGCTTTCCAAATTCAAATTGAAAACCGTTGTAATCGATAAGGAAAACGATGTTGCAATGGGCGCAACAAGGGCAAACAGCGCTATTGTTCATGCCGGATACGACCCCGTAGAAAATTCGCTCATGGCAAAGCTCAATGTTAAGAGCGTAGGCATGACATACGAGATTTGTAAAAAGCTTTCCGTGCCTTGTAAGCAGATTGGCTCTCTTGTTCTTGCCTTTTCGGAGGAAGAGGCTGAGCATGTTCAAAGGCTCTATGAGCGCGGCGTAAATAACGGCGTTCCCGGAATCAAAGTTTTGTGCTTTGAGGAAGCAAAGAAAATAGAGCCCATGATTTCCGATGAAGTCAAGTGCGCTCTCTATGCTCCCTCGGCAGGTGTTATCAATCCATGGGAATATGCTCTTGCCCTTGCGGAAACGGCAGCTGCAAACGGCACCGAGATGCTTTTTAGTTCCGAGGTTACAAACATCTCAAAGACCGAAAAAGGTTATGTTATTACTGCCGGCGGCAAAGAAATTGAAGCAAAGACCGTTATCAATGCATCCGGCTGCGGCGCAGATAAAATTCACGATATGGTTCTGCCGCATGAGTTCGATATTACTCCGAATAAGGGTGCATATTTCCTGCTGGATAAGAGCGAGGGTAAGCGTGCCAACTGCGTAGTATTTCAGTGCCCCAATAAGGACGGCAAGGGCGTTCTCGTTTCTCCCACAGTTCACGGCAATCTGATTGTGGGTCCCAACGCTGTTGCCTGCGATGCAGAGGATACCTCCGCTACGGCCGAAGATTTGGCATTTGTCCGTCAGAAGGCTGTTAAGAGCATCCCAAGCGTTGATTTCAGGGCAAATATTCGCAATTTTGCAGGAGTTCGCCCCAACAGCACCAAGAACGATTTTATTATTGAAGCAAACGACGGCTTTATAGATGTTGCAGGTATCAAATCTCCCGGACTTGCTTCTGCGGCGGCTATTGCAGAGTATGTTGAGGATATGATGAGGAGCGGCGGCGTTAAGCTTGAGCCCAAGGCTTCTTATACAGACGAAAGAAAGCAGGTTCGCTTCAAAGAGCTTTCGCACGAAGAAAGAGCCGAGCTTGTTAAGCAAAATCCCGCATACGGCAGAGTTATTTGCCGCTGTGAAACTGTCACCGAGGGCGAAATCCTCGATGCCATCCACCGTCCCATAGTTCCACACACGGTTGACGGCATTAAGCGCCGCTGCGGTGCAGGCCTTGGCAGATGTCAGGGTGGCTTCTGCGGTCCCAGAGTTGTTGAAATTCTCGCAAGAGAGCTTGGCGTAGGCAGAGAGAAAATAGAAAAAGATAAAACAGGCAGTTATATTGTCAGAAGAAGGGAGGACTGAAATCTATGTATGAGCTTGCAGTTATAGGCGGCGGTCCCGCAGGTCTTGCCGCAGCATACAGCGCTTATCAGAACGGCTTGAGAAATATTGTAATTCTTGAGCGCGATAAGGAGCTCGGTGGTATTCTCAACCAGTGTATCCACAACGGCTTCGGTCTTCACCGCTTTAAAGAGGAGCTTTCAGGCCCTGAGTATGCCCACAGATTTATTGATATGCTCAAGGATACCTCTGTGGAAGTAAGACTTGATACAATGGTTATCGAAGTTACTCCCGATAAGAAAATTTTCATCAACAGCCCAAAGGGCTATGAGTGCATAGAGGCTCAGTCCGTTGTTCTCTCCATGGGCTGCCGTGAGCGCACAAGGGGAGCAATCTCCATCCCCGGCACCCGTCCCTCAGGTGTTTTCACGGCCGGTGCGGCACAGCGTTACCTCAATATGGAGGGTCTTATGGCAGGTAAGCGTGTTGTTATTCTCGGCTCAGGCGATATCGGTCTTATTATGGCAAGACGCATGACTCTTGAGGGCGCAAAGGTTCTTGCTTGCGTTGAGCTGATGCCTTATTCAGGCGGATTAACCCGTAATATCGTTCAATGCCTGAATGATTTTGATATTCCTCTTTATCTTTCTCATACAGTTACAGAAATCCGAGGCGATAAACGCTTAGAGGGTATAACTGTTATGAAGGTTGACGAAAACCGCAGACCCATTCCCGGTTCCGAAATGGAGTTTGATTGCGATACTTTGCTCCTTTCCGTCGGCCTTATTCCTGAAAATGAGCTTACAAGAGAAGCTGGCATCAGCATGGATCCCAGAACAAACGGTGCCAATGTGTTTGAAAACATGGAAACCTCCGTTGAAGGTATATTTGCCTGCGGTAACGCAGTTCATGTTCACGATTTGGTTGACTTCGTTTCTGCCGAGAGCGAGCGTGCAGGCGCCGCCGCTGCAGATTATGTTAAGAACGGCGCTCAGAAGAGCGATGTAATT
Source organism: uncultured Oscillospiraceae bacterium (assembly GCA_949297075.1). GTDB lineage: Bacteria > Bacillota > Clostridia > Oscillospirales > Acutalibacteraceae > UBA8612. The sequence continues at coordinate 46,489 of CASFRX010000042.1, forward strand.
GAGTTTAAAAACGGCAATGATGTTGGCTATACTGTTCCGCAGAAAATGCACAGGGACACCAAGGCTGAAAAGATTGATGTCTTCTTCCGTGTGCGCAGAGTATTCGGCAAGAGCAAGGTTGTAGTGTCGTCAGGCGATGAGGAGATTGCAGTTTTCAAAAAGGCATTTATGGTGCCCGGAGAAATGCAGCACCTCGTTATTCCGGCAGATAAGCTCAAGGCTTACGACACTGTAACAGTAACAGCGCAGGAGGTGTAATAAAATGACAGAACTCACTTGTATCGGCTGCCCTTTAGGATGCAGATTATCCGTTGACGAAGAAAATGATTACG
>CASFRX010000043.1 GCA_949297075.1 uncultured Oscillospiraceae bacterium
AAAGCACTTCAGAGCTTTCGCCTTAATCCACATTGACTGACTCAAAAAATCCACCTTGTGTCGGTCTGATTTGCTGTACCAATTTTTATATCACTAATTTTTTTGATTTTTCTACTTGACTTTTATTAGCAGGTCTTTATTATTTAATTACATGCACATCAAGCTGATTGTAAGGTATGCTGATACCGTTTTTATCAAAGGCGAGTTTTACCCGTTCGTTAATATCGTAAAACGCTGACCAATAGTTTTCGCTGTTGCACCAAAGCAGAGCGTCAATCGTAATACTGCTCTCCCCGTGACCGCCTACAGCTACTCTCGTGCTGGGGTGGTCAATGGTGTACGGGCTTTCTTCATTCGCTTTTTCAATAACGGATTTGGCAAAGGCAATATCATCGCCGTAGCCGATTGAAAATTTAAAATCTACTCGGCGGACTTTTTGTGCCGTGTAGTTAATAATATTGTTTGTGGTGATGTGGGAGTTTGGAATAACTACACGCCTGTTATCCGGAGTTAAGAGTGTGGTGTTCATAAAGTGAATTTGCTCAACTGTTCCCGAAACGCTTTCAAGCTCAATGAAATCACCGGAACGGAAAGGCTTGTTGAACATGATTTCTATGCCGCTTGCAAATTGGGATATTGAACTTTGAAGACCGAGACCGGCTGTAATACCGGCAGCGCCTATTGCGGCGGCAAAAGAGCTTATGTCAATACCGAGTACGGAAAGACCGAAAAGAACAAACAAAATGCGCAGGAAAACCACAAGCATGCTTTCTAAAAAGTGGTGAACCGATTCATCGACATTACGCATTTTCATTATTTTAACAAGGAGCTTACCTGCCAATTTGCTTACAAAGTAGCCTATAACTATGACTATTGCGGCTCCTGCAATTTTCGGAAGCGCATTAAGAAGCTTAACGGGAAGCTCTTCTAACCATTTGCTTATTGCAGAAACATCTTCTATGGTCTCTTGCGGAATCAAATCTTGGGAATTAAAAGTTACGGTTTCAAGGAGTTTCATGTGTTTTTTTATCCTTTCTTATCCTTAAAAATTAAAGCCATGCTATATTAAGCACGGCTTTAATAATTAAATTTTTAACCGAGCTTAAAGTCTTTGACTTCAATTATTGCAGCATCGCCGTCTGCGTATTTAAGGGTTACACTGTCGCCTTTGTCGGCAATAACAACAGTTTCAAACTTAGAAGCGCTGACTGCGAAATACTTATCGTTGCCCGCAACCTTGAGGTAATAACAGCTGTTGCCGCCTATAACTGCAACTCGTATATCCTCTATTGCCCCGGCAAGCTCTTTAAGCTCAGCCGTGGTTTGGCTGTTTTCGGGATTCTGGAGATTATCCTCAATATCGCTTACATCAATTTCTGTTTCAATTCCGTTTTCGGCAAGAAGCTTGGTGTAGTTTTCAAGGCAAACTGCGATTGATGTGCCTGTTGAAACAAGAGTTGTGAATTGGTTGACATTTACGAGAGCGTACTGCTGAACGATTTGGTTCTTATCCTTAAGAGCCATGAAGTAGGTGGGCTGTTCGCCGATGTTGAGAAGCAGGGGGAAAGTAGCAACATACTGATACTGCTGAACTTTACCCTGTGCGGCCTCCTGTGCGGCGTTTTCCGTAGCGCCGTTAACGCGGTAGAATTTAGCCTCCTTAGTTCTCTGGTTGATGAGAGTAAAGCCTGTGATGGAGTTATCTGTAGCGGTGATGGATGTAACACCTGTGTACATATAAACATCATCATTAAGAGCTAAATAGTTGTAGCCTGAGGTCGTAACAACAACATTCTTCTGACCCAAAATTGAGTTCCAGAAGCCCCCTTCGTATTTTCCGTAGTAATCGTACTGTTCTACAAGAAGGTCGGGGGAATAAACACGGTCAATCCAGTTGAGCTCTTTGGAGGAGCGGATTTCTTCGATTGTGTAATCAAAACATTCGCCTGTTGAGGGATTGACAAGGATTGCCCCCTTAACATCCTTTCCTCCGAAGAGGCCGATTGTGTTGTCGAGAATGGGGCAAATCCAATATGGATCGCCGTTTTCATCAACCTCGAAAACAGATGTGCCGAGGAGAGCTGTGGGATAATTAAAGCGCAGGTGACGCTTCAAAAGTCGGTTGAAATGGTCTGCATCGGAGTATTTGATGCCGTTTTCAACACGAACGAAATTAACCTTCTGTGTTGTCATATCAATAACAAGGTAGCCGGGCAAGCCCTTTGAACGGTTGGTGAGCCACTTGATGATGTTTTGATATTTAAGGGTCGAAATTCTTACAGGACGGTTGTTCAGGTTAATCTGAGTTTCCGAAGAATTGATTGTGAACTGAGAAACAAGATTTTCGTCAACAAGGTCGCTCAAAGCCTTGCTTGCAAGGGTAGCTGCGGAATCTTTGTCGAGCAGAGGTACGCTGGCAAAATCCGCCTCTTGAACATCTTCGCTGAAATCTGCCGTTTCAACGTGCAAAATCTCGTGGTAATCCTTTGCACGGAAAAATACGCTTGAAGCAACATAGCCTATACCTACAACTACGAGCAGAATCAGAGCTATTATAATAGGTATACGGGCATTCTTTCGAGCGTAAGGTGTGTATTCGGGGGACATTAGCGCACCGGAGGTGATGAAAGCCATTACGCAGTATGCGGCAATAATCATGCCGAAATAGATGTACATTTCAATCGCTTTGAAATTGAATGCAGGCAGATAGAAATAGTAAGCAACGGCGGCAACAATCGCTGTGCCTAAAATGTTGATAAGGATTTTTATACCGGCCTTGTTTGGCGGAATAATAACCGAACCGCTTTTTTTAGAACCGCTGCCTGAAAAATCGACCTTAATAGGGTCCATTGTGACAACTCCTTTTCTTTTGTAGATTAAAATATATTCTACTATAAATATTCATATTTTACAAGTGAAAAATTGTATTTTTCTCATACCGGCAAATTATTGAAATAATAGAGTGTATGTGATATAATGGCTGCAAATAAAATCGGCATTATAATCCGATTTTATGCTTCTTAAATTTTATTGAATTGGAGAGATTATTTTGAAACGGATATTTAAGTCAACTCTCAGCGTTTTTTTAGTGCTTGTTCTTAGCGTTTCGGTGGTTTTGCAGACCTCTGCCGCAGCGCAAAAATGCAGCTGCGGTCAGGAGCCCGTTATTTATGTTGCGGCTCTCGGCAGTGCAACGCTTTACCAAAATGCAGGCACAGAGGATGAAAAAGTTGTTTTCCGTCCCGAAACCGATACATATGTTAAAATGATAGCAAAGCTTATTGTGCCTTTGTTCTCACTAATTATCACAAGGGATTATGACGCTTTTGCGGATGCGCTCATTCCTGCCGCTATGGAGGTTTTCGGTCCTCTTGCCAACAATGAGGACGGCACTTCTACTGCCGATATCACAACAAAGCAGGAGCTGCCCGCTGACCCTACTCACGGCCTTGATTACAGCTACTATTACGGCTACGATTTCAGGGCAGACCCCATTGAAACAGCAAAAGGCTTGGATGAATATATTGATGCTGTTTGTGAGCTGACAGGTCACGATAAGGTAAGGCTTCGTGCCTCATCTATGGGCGGCGTTATCACTATGGCTTATCTTGAGCAGTACGGCACGGAAAAAATTAAGTCAGTTATTTTCCAGTGCTGTCCAATCAAGGGAACTGCTCTTGCAGGCGACCTTTACTGCGGCAATCTCGTGATTGAGGAGGAGGCAGTTTACCGTTACGGTATTTACGATTTGCCTCTGCTTATTCAGGGCGAGGGCGCAGATATTCTCGTAGGTATTGTCGAAATCCTTTACAGAAGCGGTATCCTCGGCAAAATAATTGATGCTATTGATGTTTTGCTTGAAAACTGCGGCGAGAGAATTTTTGATGAGATGCTCATACCTGTGTTTAAAGCAAACTGCGGCATATGGTCCTTTGTGCCTGATGAATATTACGAAACGGCAAAAGAGTTTATGCTCGGCAGCAATCCGAATAATGATCTTCTTTCACGCATAGACTATTATCACTACAATGTTCAGGGCAAGGCTGATGAAATCCTCAACGGCGTTGTTGAAAGCGGCGTGCCAGTAATGATTCTTGCGGCATATAATGTACAGCGTACACCCATTATTCCCACATGGAAAAACGATTCCGATGAAACTGTTGATACTAAGTATGCTTCCGTAGGTGCAACCGTTGCAGACCTTGGCGAAACTCTCTCCGATGGATATGAGCAAAAGGTTAAAGACGGTCATAACCATATGTCCGCCGATAACAGAATTGATGCCTCAACCTGTGCATTGCCCGAAAACACTTGGTTTGTAAAGGATATGCTTCACTGCAAAACTCATGCCGGCCATAGGGCTTTCTATCGTTGGTTCTTTGAAAACGACAATAATCCGGAAATTCTCAATGTTCATTCCAATCCTGATTATCCCCAGTTCTTGCTCAACGATATAGCAGGGGAAAGGCTTATGCCTTTACAGTGAATGACAGCTATGTAAAGCTCTTTAACTTGTCAACAAAGGAAAATAATTACAGTTTTGTTATTATTGTTGATTTTGCTGAGATTTAGGGTTATTATCTAAATAATGAATAAGGGAGAGCCGGCTTTCATTATTCGGCTCTCTTAGTTTTGGGGTAAATGAATAATGGTATTTTCAAGTTTGTTTTTTGTTTTCGCTTTTTTGCCGCTAAACCTTGCTCTTTACTATTACGCAAAGAGCACATCTGCCCGTAACGCAATTATGCTCGTCTTTTCGCTTATTTTCTATGCGTGGGGCGAGCCTAAATATGTGTTGCTTCTCGTAGCAATGTCTTTCATAGATTGGCTGTTTTCCCTCGTTGTGGAAAAGGGGAGAGGGCAGGCGATTTCAAAGCTTGCTTTAATTGCCGCTTGCGCTGCGGATTTAGGTTTGCTCGGCGTTTTCAAATATGGCACATTTTTTCAGGAAAATTTCAATGCAATAACAGGAAGCGATTCCGTGGTTACGCAAATTGCCTTGCCCATAGGTATTTCCTTCTATACCTTCCAGCTGCTCACATATGTTGTGGATGTATATAGGGGAGATGTTAAAGCGGAAAAGAATTTCTTTAATGTTTTGCTCTATGCAAACCTTTTCCATCAATGCGTTGCCGGTCCTATTGTCCGCTACAAGGATATAGCAAGTGAAATTAGGCACAGAACAATTAATGTCAACGGCATAGGCAGAGGCATAATTCGCTTTTCGGCGGGCTTGGGCAAAAAAGCTCTCCTTGCAAACAGCTGCGGCGCTGTTGCGGATAAGCTCCTTTTAACCGATGCTGCGGCGTCTGATTTATCCTTACTCAGCGAAAATATTAAGATTATGTCATCAAGACCTGCTTTGGCGATTTGGTTAGGTATGCTCTTTTATATGCTGCAGATTTATTTAGACTTCTCGGCTTATTCGGATATGGCTATCGGTATGGGTCAGATGGTGGGCTTTCACTATAAAGAAAACTTTGATTATCCCTATTGCTCCCGTTCAATAACTGAGTTTTGGCGCAGATGGCATATTTCCCTCGGTTCGTTCTTCAGAGATTATGTTTATATCCCCCTCGGCGGCAACCGAAAAGGTATGGCAAGAACAATATTTAACTTGCTTATCACTTGGATGTTAACGGGATTTTGGCATGGCGCAAGCTGGAACTATGTCCTTTGGGGACTTTACTATTTTGTATTTCTTGTAATCGAAAAGCTGTTCTTGGGAGAGAAGCTTAAAAAGAGCCCTGTGCTTTCAAATATATACACCCTTGCGGTTGTTTTCTTCGGTTGGGTGTTGTTTAAGTTTGAACGCCTGCCCTTGCTTGTTACCGCATTAAAGGGTATGTTCTGCCTGAATGCCAACAGTATTTCAAATTATGAAGCAGGTATTATGCTCAAGAGCAATATATTCCTGCTCATAGTTGCCTGCATAGCCTGCTTGCCTGTTGCAAAATATGCCAAAAAGTTCCTTGCGGCTCTTGCAATGAAAGGCAAAGCGAGTGAAAAGGTGAGCTGGGTAATAACTGCTGCTTATCCCTGCCTGATGTTGCTGATATCAACCGCCGCTTTGGTTGGTAATAGCTATAATCCGTTTTTATATTTCCAATTTTAATGCTTTTCCAACTCGTATAGAAAGGGGATAATATTAAATGAAAAAGAAGCCCAAATTGAACGCAAAAATCGTTGTAATCAGCTTTTTCGTATTGCTTTTTGCAGGTGCTGCGGTTGCTCTTTATTTGCCCCTGCGCCCGGCTTATTCCGAAGCGGAGAAGAGAGAGCTGACTAAGTTTCCTAAGTTTAGCTTTGCCGCTTTGGCAGACGGTAGCTATTTTAACGGCATCAGCACATGGTATGCCGATACATTTCCCTTTAGAGAAATGTTTATGAATGCCAACAGCAAAATTAAATCCTTTTACGGTATCGGTGATACTATAAGCGGATTTTCCGATGATATAGGAGATGAAATTCCCTCAATATCAGAAGATGACAAACCGCCTGTTACTAAAGTGACAACAGCACCTTCAAATCAGGAAACGACAACAAGGAAGCCGCCGAAGAAAGAGCCTATCGTTCAGCAGCTGGGAAATATTTTGGTTGCGGATAATGCCGGCTATGAGTATTACAATTTCGTCCGTTCTATAGCCGATGATTATGCCGGAGTGATAGGCAGGAGCGCAGAATTCTTAAAGGGTACAGCACGGGTTTTCTGTATGGTTGTTCCAACGAGCATGGATATAATGCTTGACGAATCTGTCAGAAAAAAACTCAATAGCTCCAACCAAAACGATGCAATTAACTATATTTATTCTATGCTCCCCTCAAGCGCATATAAGGTTAAAACCGTTGATACCTTGCTGGCTCACAGAGACGAATATATTTACTTTAGAACCGACCACCATTGGACAGCTTTAGGCGCCTACTATGCCTATGTTGAATACACAAAGCTTGCAGGAATAAAAACAGCGGCACTTTCCGATTTCGAAGAAAAACAGTTTGACAATTTTGTCGGTTCATTCTATAACGATTCCGGTAAAAATCCCGTTCTTGAAAAAGAGCCTGATATAGTTTATGCTTGGAAGCCTAAGGGAGATGTAAGCATGTACTATACTGATAAAAAGGGAAATAAGGTGAATTGGGAAGTTATTTATGATGTTTCTGCGTGGAGCAGAGGTTCAAAATACAATACCTTTGTTGCCGGCGATCAGCCTTATTCTCGTATAACAAATCCTGCAATCACAAATGGCTCAGCTTGCCTTGTTGTTAAAGAATCCTTTGGCAATGCAATGATTCCTTTCTTAACGGAGAATTACGGTACCGTTCATGTTATTGATTACCGCTATTGGGACGGAAATATAACCTCTTTTGTTAAGAATAACGGTATACAGGATGTTATTTATGTCAACAATATTTCAGCAACAAGAAACCGTTCTCTTGTAAATGCAATGGATTCTGTTGCTTAAAGGATGCGTCAATATGAAAAAAGAAAAGCGATTCGTTAAGGTATATACACAGGGCATTTTAGAAACCTTTGAAATTTGGGTGGATACAGAAACAGGTGTCAATTATGCTTACCATCAGGCGGGACATTCCGGCGGTATGACGCCGCTTCTCGATGCGAACGGCAAACCGGTTATTACGCTGGATTTCGATGAAAAGTAATGAATAATAAATATTAGTATTAAAACAAACGGATAAGACAGCTTGATACGAAGTTGTCTTATCCGTTTTTCATAGCCATATAAAATAAGGCAGATAAGCGGTCGGCTTATCTGCCTTTGAAAGATTCTGAAAGATTAATTATGCAACGGGTGTTTCAGGATCGGCAGGTGTTTCCGGCTCTTCAATGTCGGGCTTAGGTGTGATGCCAATTTTGATGAGAATGTCAAGAACTTCCTGGTCAACGCCGAGGAGCTCGAACAGACCGTAAAGGTCGATTTCACCGTTGATAAGCATCTTGATAAGACCTGCTAATGTTTTAAGAAGACCGATGAAACTTTCAAAGTTGTATCTCATATCGCTGAAGAAGTAATTAGCATCCTTAACGAATCTGTCCCACTTGCCAAGGCGGATATAGGGATCAAGACCGTCCATAGCCTTAGTGAGGTTTTCAACTGCTTCATCAACCTGGTTCTGGAAAGCTTTCTTGGTGGGTTTGTTAGCCTTGGAAGCTTCAACTCTTTCTGCTGCTTCTTTCATAGCTGCGAACTGCTCCCAGGCTGCTGTGCCGCCAAGCTCTTCTTCTCGCTTAACATCTTCATCCTTGTAGTAGTTTTCTTCAAGGTATGTTGCTGCTCGCTCAAGTGCTGCATCAAGTGCAGAGAAGTCAGCAGGGAGATAATGGTCATCCTTGTTGCCGATAACATCGGTCATTTTCTTTGTCTGTGCGTCAACATAATCCTGCTCAGTAATGGGAGGCCTGTCAACTTCGAAATTCTGCTCTGCAACAACCTGAGCAATTATTGCGTTTACAGCATCAACATAATCAGCCTCGTAGAATTCTTTGCTAAGGTCGTTCTTAACAGCAACGGCCTTTAACCAAGCGTCAATCTTAGCGGGCTTAATTTTTACGCCCTCGTTAAGCATTGTGATTTCTGCTACAGCTTCGTCAACAGTAGCCTGTTCCTTCTTTATGCAAGCACGAATCTTTGCTTCGTTTTTGACAGCCTGGTTGAGATAGTATTTGTAGTTGTTGAATCTGTTGGGAACAATGCCTGTAAGGTCGTAAGTTGTCTCGTCTGCAAGATAAATCTTAGCCTGTGCAATAGCCTTGTCGTATTCTGTGAAATCGGCAGGAGCATCAGCAAGAGCAGCGATGGCTGCTTCAATAGCTGCTGTGGCTGCGTTAACCTTATACTGGTCGTTAATTGTGAGGTTTGCAACATCTTCTGCAAGAGCTGTCTGAAGAGCTGCCCAAGATTCAGCAGTGTAATCATCTTCTTTGAGGTCAGCTGTTTTTGCAACGGCTGCATTATATGCAGTGTAATCAGCGGGGTTGAGAACTACGCCCTCAACTGTGATGGGGGAAGCGGAAGCGGTGTAAACGCCGCCAGCATCCGCCTCAATAGCTGTGCCGTTTGCCTTAACTGTGATTTCAGACTGTGAGCAGGAAACATCAAGAACAACCTTAAAGCCTGTGCCGATAGCTGCTGCTGTGATCTCTGTTCCCTGTGCTGTGGTGTAAGTAACATTATCTGTCTTAGTCAGGGAAGCGACCTTAGTGCCGTCGAGAACTATCATTGCACGATAGCCCTGTGATGTGGAGTTACCTTTTGCAACAAGGGTACCTGTAGCGCTGACAGTTTTGATGTTTATTGTCTTTGCATTCTGGTCAGCAAGCCAATATTCAGTCGCCGTTGTGGTACCAAGCAGGTTAGCTTTGCCGAGATTGTATGTTTCCTGATCAGCAGCGCTGGGAAGAGTAACCTTGCCGGTTACGGTTGCTTGTGCTGCGTTCGTAAAGTATGTAACTGTACGGTCCTTGAGGTAGCTCTGCTCAGCTTCTGTAAAAGCAGCACCGAAGAATGTTGTGTTAAGTGCTTCGAAAATAGTTGCGGTAGCGTAATCCTTGCCTCCGAACTTTGATTTTGCAATAACATCTTTGGAGATAAGAATATAATCTCCGTCGGTCGTTTTGTTGAGCACCTGCCAAACAAGTGTTGTGTTGGAATATGTACCAAAGGCAACATATTCGGGTGTAGTCTCATCTGCTGCTGCAGCTGAGAAGGGGATTGCGGTAAGCATCATAAGGACTGATAAAGCAACAGCCATAAGACGCTTAAAGTTTGAATTCTGCATCTTTAAATTACCTCCTATCGATTTTTAGAATTTTTTGCATAATTATTATAACATATAATTACAAGATTTTCACCTTGTAATATATACCAAATTAATTATAATGTTTTTGGTAAAAGTAAACATAAATCAGTGGTTTACTCAAACATTTCAGCTGTGTAGCTTTTATATTTGCCGTTGAATATGTTTTCCCACCATGAAGTGTTGTCCATATACCATTTAATAGTGCGCTCAATGCCGTCGTCAAATTTTGTCTGCGGCAGCCAGCCAAGCTCTGCGTGGATCTTTGCAGGGTCTATGGCATATCTGCGGTCGTGACCCGGTCTATCCTTGACATAGGTTATCAGACTTTCGTCTTTTCCGAGGACGGAAATAATTGTCTTAACAACTTCAATGTTTGCTTTTTCGTTATGGCCGCCAATGTTGTAAACCTCGCCGATTTTGCCTTTTTCGATTATCAAAGCGATTGCTCGGCAGTGGTCTTCAACATAGAGCCAATCACGGACATTGAGACCTTCTCCGTAAACGGGAAGCGGCTTGCCGTGGGTTGCATTAGCTATCATAAGGGGTATGAGTTTTTCGGGGAACTGATACGGACCGTAGTTGTTGGAACAGCGTGAAATTGTTACAGGCGTGCCAAAGGTGCGATTATAAGCGAGCGCCAATAAGTCGGCAGATGCCTTGCTTGCCGAATACGGGGAAGAAGTATGAATAGGTGTTTCCTCGGTGAACATAAGGTCAGGCCTGTCCAAAGGCAAATCGCCGTAAACTTCATCGGTGGAAACCTGATGAAAACGCTCCGTGCCGAATTTGTTGCAGGCGTCAAGCAAAACCTGTGTGCCCAAAATATTGGTTTTCAGGAAGACCTCGGGAGCTTCTATTGAACGGTCAACATGAGATTCTGCCGCAAAGTTTACAATGCAGTCGAAGTCTTCTTCTTCAAACAGTTCAAAAACAAGCTTGCGGTCGGTAATATCTCCCTTAACAAATTTAAAATTGGGATTTTTGAACGCACCCTTTAAGGTTTCAAGGTTGCCTGCGTAAGTGAGCGCATCAAGGCAAACGAGCTGAATGTCGGGATAATTCTCAAGCATATAGTAAACGAAATTACCGCCGATGAAACCGGCGCCGCCTGTTACAAGTAGCTTTTTCATAAGCTTAGTCCTTTCAGTGAACTTTATATGTAAAGCTATTATACCAAAACCGTTATATAAAATCAACCAAAACTATTGCAAGCATTTGTCAAAGCAGTTAAAATTACAATCAGAATAATTTTGGAGGAATTATAATATGGCAAGAATTGAACCGATTAAATATTCAGCGGCACGCAAAGATGTGCGTGCCGCATATGATGAGCATATCGCAAAAGGCGCAAAAATGAATAATATGAAGCTCACTCTTCTCAATAATCCCATGGCATTCCGTGCTCTTATGGGCTTTCACGATGTTTTTGCTGAGGCTAAAAATTTTTTGGGCGAGCTTGATGCAAATTTGTTTTGCTATGCAATTTCTTACGAGAATGATTGCCTCGTCTGTTCGCATATTTTTAAAAATTTCTTAGATGAACAGGGCGTTGAATTTGAAGGTATGATTTTTACTCCCGTTCAGCAGGCCTTGGTTTCTTTCGGCAGAAATATTGCCGATAATCCACATGAAGTAGATGATGAACAGTTTGATGAGCTTAGAGAATTTTTCAGCGCAGAGCAAATAGTCGTAATAACTTCTCTTGCAGCTATGATGGTGGCCTCAAATATTATCAATACCGTGCTTGATGTGGAGCTGTAATACAGATACATTTAACCCTAAAACACGCTTTCTATCAGTCTCGGACAGTTTTCGGGAGAATACACCCAGTGGCTGATATGTGTGGCATCGGTGTAATATTGCGGCGGTTCATGGGGATACTGCGCATCAAAGGCGTCTACAATAATCAGCTTTATTTTCATCCTTTCGGGAATAAGACTTTTGATGTAAACGGTTGCGTGCTGACCGGGATATATATCGGGAACAGGCTCTGCCAGTCCGGCAAGGTTTGGCGCAAGCTCAACAAAAATTCCGTATTTTTCAACGGAGCGCACTATTCCGGGAACAGTTTCGCCTGCTTTGAAGTTTTGAGCGTTTTGCTCCCATGTGCCCAAAAGCTCTTTGTGGCTGAGAGTTATTTTACCGTCCTGTGCGATGTCTTTGATAATTGCTTTAATATTGTCCCCGATGCTGAAACGAACATTCGGGTGCGGTATGCGTGAAACGGAAATTGCGTCAATGGGCAGAAGAGCAACCAAGCCTGCGCCGATATCGGCAAAAGCTCCGAAGCCTTCGGTGTGAGTTATGCGAGCGTCAATGACATCGCCTTTGCAAAGTGTGGAAATGTATTCATTGTAACAGTCCTCCTGAACCTTTTTGCGGCTGAGTATGGCAATGTCTTCGCCGTAAGCGTCAGTTTCAAAGCCGATAATTCTAAATGAAACAGGCTTGTTAACCCGTGAAATAAGGGCAATATCTCTCACACTGCCGTCATCAATGCCTATTGCGCCCTCGCACCTCGGTATTATGCCTCTCATAGGGCCTAAATCAAGGTGCAGGTTGTGTTCGTTGTCGCAAAGCAGAACACGGGCTTCAAGTATACTGCCTCGGTGATATGCCTGCATGATATTTGTTTTGCTTTTTAGGTTGTATTGGTTTTCCTGTTGAGTTATCAGCTTGCCTTCCGGCATGTATTTTTTCATTTGCCTGCGGTGAAAGCATTTCGCCCGCACCGCTACCTCCCTCTTATGTTAATAGTCTAATGCTATGTATATGCCGTTTTTGTCCTTAAATACCTTAATTTAACTAATGATTGATATTTTTGGCATTTTATGCTATACTTCTATATTGGATTGATGTACGGAGTGATATGTTTATGGATATTAGAGTTGGCGATATACTGTATATGAAAAAACCGCATCCATGCGGCGCAAACAGCTTTTTGGTTTTGCGCATCGGTATGGATTTTAAACTGCGATGTACGGGCTGCGGCCGTGAGATTATGACCCTTCGCTCAAAGGCGGAAAAGAGCATTAAAAAAATAGAAAGAAAAGAAGAAACGGAATAAGAGTATGATAGATAAATTAGAACAGGTTGAAAAAAAGTTTGAAGATATAAATGAACAGCTCTGCAATCCGGATGTAGTGTCCGATATGGAGCTTTATAAAAAGTATATGCAGGAGCTTAAACAGCTTACCCCCGTTGTTGAAAAATTCCGTGAATATAAAGCGGCGGTTGCGGCAGGGCAGGGTGCAAAGGAAATGCTTGAGGATGCTTCTCTTGATGCGGAGCTGAAAGAAATGGCATACGAGGAGCTGGAGCTTTCCAAGGCTCAGGTTGAAAAGGCCGAACAGGAGCTTAAAGTTTTGCTTTTGCCCCGTGACCCCAATGATGACCGAAATGTTATTGTGGAAATCCGAGGCGGCGCAGGCGGCGATGAAGCTTCGCTTTTTGCCAATTCTCTTTACAGAATGTATTCAATGTATGCCCAAACAAAGAATTGGAAGTCCGAAATTCTCAGCGCAAACGAAACGGAAGTCGGCGGCTTTAAGGAAATAAGCTTTATGATAAGCGGCGAGGGCGCGTATTCGCACTTTAAATTTGAAAGCGGTGTTCACCGCGTTCAGCGTGTGCCCGAAACGGAGAGCCAGGGCAGAATTCATACCTCCACCGTTACCGTGGCTGTTTTGCCCGAAGCACAGGAGGTTGATGTTGAAATTAACCCAACGGATTTGCAGATAGACACCTTCCGCTCAAGCGGTGCAGGCGGACAGCATATAAATAAAACAGAATCAGCAATCCGTATCACTCATATACCCACGGGTACGGTTGTTGAATGTCAGGATGAGCGCAGTCAGCATAAAAACCGAGATAAGGCAATGAAAATTCTCCGTTCCCGAATTTTGGAGGCTGAGCGTGAAAAACAGGCGAGCGAAATTGCAGGCGAGCGCCGCTCTCAGGTGGGAACGGGCGACCGAAGCGAGCGTATACGCACCTACAACTATCCGCAAGGCAGACTTACCGATCACAGAATCGGTTTAACTCTTTATAAGCTTGAGGCAATCCTCAACGGCAGTCTTGATGAGCTGATTGATGCGCTCATAACTGCTGATACGGCTGAAAAACTGAAAGCAAGTGAATAGAATGAAAAATACTCTACTTTTTAAATACAATCCCGAAGATAGCGAATCTATACGGCAAATAGGAGAGATACTCAAAAGCGGCGGAATAGTCGGCATACCGACGGAAACGGTTTACGGCCTTGCGGCTAACGCCTTTGACGGTGAAGCTGTTTCAAAGGTTTTTAAGGCAAAGGGCAGACCTCAGGATAATCCGCTGATTGTGCATATAAGCCATATTTCACAGCTTGACGAAATAGTTTCATCGGTTTCCGAAGAGGCTTTGAAGCTGGCGGAAAAATTCTGGCCGGGACCTCTTTCTGTGATTATGCCCAAAGGTGAAAAAATCCCCGATGAAGTCAGCTGCGGTTTAGATACCGTTGCCGTGCGTATGCCCTCTCATCCTGCGGCAAGAGCTGTTATATCGGCGGCAGGTGTACCTCTTGCGGCTCCGTCAGCCAACCTTTCCGGCAGTCCCAGCCCGACTACCGCTCAGCATGTTATAGACGATATGTGGGGCAGGGCGGACGCAATACTCGACGGCGGAAGCTGTGCCGTAGGTGTTGAATCAACGGTTATTTCGGTAGTGGGCGAAAAGCCGAGGCTTTTGAGGCCCGGAGGAATTTCCGTTGAACAGCTTGAAAGCGTATTGGGCGAAATTGAAATTGACCCGGCTGTTCTTGCGGAGCTTAAGCCTGAGCAAAAAGCAGCGTCGCCGGGAATGAAATATAAGCATTATTCACCCAAATGCAGGGTAATAATAGTAAAGGGAAGTTTCGAGAATTTCAGAAGATTTGTGAAACGCAAAAAAAAATGTGCGGCGCTTTGCTTTGATGGCGAGAGCGAAAAGCTCAATATACCGTGCATTGAAATCGGCAGAGAGCATGACAGCTCTGCACAGGCGCACCTGCTTTTTGAAGCCCTGCGCAGGCTCGACGATATGGGCATAGAAACGGCTTATGCCCGTTGCCCCGACAGTGACGGTGTGGGCTTGGCGGTAATTAATCGCTTGCTTCGTGCGGCGGCTTTTACCGTGCTTGATGCTGACGGCGCAGTGCTTATCGGGTTGACAGGACCTACAGGCGCAGGTAAATCTACAGTTGCACGCTTGCTCAGCGAAAAATACGGCGCGGGTCATATTGATTGCGATGCAATAGCCCGTGAAATTATGCAAAAGGATTCACCTGTTTTGGCTCAGCTTGCAAATGCCTTCGGCGAAGATATAATCGTTGACGGCGAGCTTGACAGAGCGGCTCTTGCAGCCCGTGCTTTTGCTTCAAAAGAGGCTACAAAGCTGCTGAACAGCATTACGCATCCAGTTATAATATCAAAATCTCTTGCAAAGGTAAATGACTTTACACGAGAGGGTAAAACGGCTGTAATACTTGATGCGGCGGCTATTTTTGAAAGCAAAATCGACAAGCTATGTGCCTTTACAGCGGTTGTGACGGCTCCTGACGAGATTAGAATGGACAGAATAATGTACCGCGACTCAATAACGCAGGAAAAAGCGCTTCACAGAATGGGCGCACAGCTTTCTGCCAAAGAATATGAGGCAAAAGCCGATGTGGTTTTGAAAAATTATCCACCGTACGATATTGAAACCGAAATCATAAAAATAATGAACGAATTAAAGGAGATAAAACCATGAGAAAAAATGAAGAACTCAGAGAAAAACTCTTTTACAAGCCGGAGCACGCTTGCAAAAGAATGTCCGACGATGAAATCAAAACGGCTGATGCTTTTGCCGAAGGATACAAAAAGTTTATGACCGATTGCAAAATTGAGCGAGAGGTTGTAGAGTTTGCTGTTGACCTTGCAAGCAAAAACGGCTATGTGGCTTTTGACAATAAGGCAAGCTATAAAGCAGGCGACAAGGTTATCTACAACAATAGAGGTAAATCAGTCATTTTTGCCGTTATCGGTAAAAGAAATGTTGAAGAGGGCGTCAGAATTGCAGCCGCACATATTGATTCTCCCCGTCTTGATTTAAAGCCCAATCCCCTCTATGAGGATGCTGAGCTCGCTCTGCTCAAAACTCACTATTACGGCGGAATCAAAAAATACCAATGGACAGCTATTCCCCTTGCCTTGCACGGCGTTATTGTTAAGGCTGACGGCAGCAGCGTTAAGGTGAATATCGGCGAAAATGCAGGCGACCCCAAGTTTGTAGTAACCGATTTGCTTCCCCACCTTGGTGCGGAACAGATGAAACGCACCCTTTCCGAGGGTATCAAGGGTGAGGAACTCAATATTCTCATCGGAAGCCGTCCTTTCAAGGATGATGAGGAAAGTGAGAGCGTAAAGCTGAATATAATGAATATTCTTTTTGAGAAATACGGAATTGTTGAGGCTGATTTCCTCAGCGCAGAGCTTGAGCTTGTTCCTGCTTTCGCCGCAGATGATATCGGCTTTGACCGCAGTCTCATCGGTGCTTACGGTCACGATGATAAATGTTGTGCTTATCCCGGCTTAATGGCAATTATGGATTGCGGCACACCGGAATATACTGCGCTCACTGTTCTTGCTGATAAAGAAGAAGTGGGTTCTGAGGGCAACACAGGTCTTAATTCCGCATTCTTGAGCTATTTTATCTGCGACCTTGCAAGGATGCAGGGCGGAGTGGGAAGCACTGCTCTGAGCAACAGCCGGTGCCTTTCTGCCGATGTCAATGCAGGCTTCGACCCCACATTCCCCGGTGTTTATGAGCGTATGAATACGGCTTTCGTCAATAAAGGTATCGTTGTAACCAAATATACAGGTTCAAGAGGCAAAAGCGGCACTTCCGATGCTTCTGCCGAGTTTATGGGCAGTGTTCGCCGCTTGTTTGACGATAACGGCGTTGTGTGGCAGATAGGCGAGCTCGGCAAAGTCGATGAGGGCGGCGGAGGAACCGTTGCCAGATATGTAGCTTACCACAATATTGATGTTGTGGATGTCGGTATCCCTGTGCTTTCAATGCACGCACCTTATGAGGTTATTTCAAAGCTTGACCTTTATATGGCGTATAAGGGCTTCCTGGCTTTCTTCACCAAATAATTATGGAAACAGATGTTGAAAGAGTAAAAAGGCTGCGAAAAAAATCCATGAGCCTGCCTTTGCGCCCCGGTGTTTATCTAATGAAGAATAAATCCGGGGAAATCATCTATGTCGGTAAAGCAAAGGCACTCAAAAACCGCGTCAGCAGTTATTTCGGTTCCCATTATAATCACACGGCAAAGGTTATAAAAATGGTCGAAAATGTTCAGGATTTTGACTATATTGTAACTGACAGCGAGTTTGAAGCTCTGGTGCTGGAATGCAGTCTTATCAAACAGCACAGCCCTAAGTATAATATTTTACTGAAAGACGACAAGGGCTATCATTATGTGAAAATAACAAATTCGCCATGGCCTCGTATTGATGCGGTAATGCAGCTTGAAAACGACGGGTCTGAATATATCGGTCCCTATACAAGTTCATTTGCCGTGAGGCAGACGGTGGAGCAGGCGAGAAAGATTTTTCGTTTGCCTCAGTGCGGAAAAACCTTTCCTGTTCCTCATAAACAGCGTCCCTGCCTTAACTACCATATTTCTCAGTGCTCTGCACCTTGTGCAGGAAAAATCTCTCAGTGTGATTATGCAAAAAGCGTTGAGCAGGCGGTTGATTTTTTAAAGGGCGGTTCGGCCTCACTTATTAAATCAATGCAGGAGGAAATGGAGAGAGCTGCTGAAAATTTGGAATTTGAAAAGGCAGCGTCTCTGAGAGATAAAATAAATGCCGTTTCAAAATTCGGCGAAAAGCAAAAGGTAGTCAGTGTCGGTGTTGCCGAGCAGGATGTTTTTGCCCTGTCTCAGACGGCGGATAAGGCTTGCCTTGCCGTTCTGCGCTTTTTTGCAGGCAGGCTTTGCGATACGGAGCATTTTATTCTTGAAGCTCCTGAGGACGGCGCACAGGCACGCTATGAGCTGCTCATGCGCTATTATTCCATGCGTGAGCGCATACCGCCGAGAATACTGATTGATGCTTTGCCGGCAGACTGTGATTTGCTGGCAGAATGGCTCAGCGAAAAGCTGGGCAAAAAGGTTAGCTTTACCGTGCCTCAAAGAGGCGATCAGCTGAAGCTGCTTGAAATGTGCCGCTCAAATGCTGCAGAAAAGCTTGCTTTGAGCTTGGGCAGACGAGGCACAGATACACAGGCTTTGGACGAGCTTGCAAGATTGCTTGGCTTGGAATCGCCGCCTGAATATATAGAGTCTTACGATATTTCTCATACCGCAGGTTCGGAAAATGTTGCAGGTATGGTTGTGTTCAAAAATGCACATCCTTATAAGGCGGCATATAAACGATTTAAGATTAAAGGCTTTGATGGTCAGGATGACTGCGCTTCAATGGCAGAGGTGCTTGAGCGAAGATTCAGGCATTATCTTGAAGAAACCGCAAAGCCGGAGGGCGAGAAGCGAGACGAGGGCTTCACGCACCTGCCTGATTTGATTTTGCTCGACGGTGCTCAAATGCAGGTCAATGCCGTTAAGGCTGTTTTGATGCGTATGGGTATAAAGGTGCCTGTATACGGTATGGTTAAGGATTCAAGCCACCGCACCCGTGCCATAACAGGCGAGGGCGGCGAAATAGCAATAAATTCAAAGCGTAGCGCCTTTACTCTTGTTTCGACCATACAGGAGGAAGTTCACCGCTTCGCCATTGAGTACCACCGCAAGCGCAGAAGCTCGGGGATTTCAACAACCCTTGTGCAAATTGAGGGTGTAGGACCGAAAAAGGCTCAAGTTTTGATGAAAGCTTTTAAATCTGTTGCGGCGATAAAAAAGGCGAGCGTTGATGAGCTGTCGGCTGTAAAAGGCGTTGATAAGCGCACGGCTAAGGCGGTTTTTGACTATTTTAACGGTTCTGACGTCTAAATTAAGATAAAAAACTTGACAAATCAACGATAATAAAAGATAATAATAGAGTATATTGTAAAATAAGGGAATATTTTATGAGAGTAATTACAGGCTCCGCAAGGGGCAGAAGCTTAATGACACTTGAGGGCGGCGATGTTGTTCGCCCCACAACCGACAGAGTGAAAGAAGCCATGTTCAGCATAATCCAGTTTGAGCTGGAGGGCAGATGCGTGCTCGATTTGTTTGCAGGCTCAGGCCAGCTGGGTATAGAAGCGCTCAGCCGAGGTGCTGAAAAATGCACTTTTGTAGATAGCGACGCAAATGCGGTAGAGGTTGTGCAGAAAAATCTTGAACACACCAATCTCAAAGAGAAATCAATAGTGCTTAAGGCAGATTCCTTGACCTATATCAGAACAACTACCGATGTTTTTGATATTGTGATTATTGATCCGCCTTACGGCAAAGGCTCGCTTCAAAAGGCTCTTTCGCTGTTGGACGGTAAGTTAGCTCCCGGCGGTGTGATTGTTTGCGAAATGCCTCTCAAAGAAGAAATTCCCGAAAGAGCAGGCGGTCTTAATCTGTTTAAGCGTTATAGATACGGCAAAACAGAGCTTGCTGTTTACAGGTAAGGTGAATATGGATTGAAAATTGCAATTTGTCCCGGTAGTTTTGACCCGGTAACAAACGGTCATCTTGATATAATCCGCAGAACAGCTCGCCTTTTTGATAAGGTTGTAGTTGTTGTAATGTCAAACTACTTCAAAAAAACAAGCGCTTTTACTCCGGAAGAAAGGGTTGAACTCATAAAGCGTGTTACAGCCGACATTCCCGATATTGAGGTAGAGGCTCATTACGGCTTGCTTGCGGACTATGCGGCGCAAAAAAATGCGGTTGCAATAGTCAAGGGTCTGCGTGCCGTGTCTGATTTTGATACTGAGTTTCAGCAGGCACTGGCAAACAAAAAACTCAACGGCGATGTTGAAACAGTTTTTTTAACCGCAAGCGGAGAGAATATGTATCTCTCATCAAGCGTAGTCAAACAAATCTGCGAATTTGGCGGAGACATTTCGGAATTTGTTCCTGCTGAAATTCGAGAAGATATAGAAAAAAGATTAAGAAAGGACCTGAAAATATGAATGTTGAAGATTTGCTCGAAAGAATTGAAGATGTGCTCGACAACGGACAAAAGGTAGCTTTCTCCTCTAAAATTGTTGTTAACATCGAAGAAATCCGCACCTATGTTGATGAAATCCGTGCAAATATGCCAGAGGAAATCCGTCAGGCAAGGAATATCGTAAGCGATCGCAATACGATAATCGGCGAGGCTAACGCTCAGGCTGAGGAAACTGTTACTATGGCAGGCGAAAAAGCAAGAGAAACAGTTAATAAAGCAAACGCAAGAGCTAAAGAGTACATACTTAATGCCGAAGAACGCGCAAAGTCAACTGTTGCCGAGGCTGAGGAGAGAGCAGGCGTTATTGTTGCCGAGGCAGACGCTAAAGCTCAGCAAATGGTTGAGGAAAGCGAAATTGCAGCTCGTGCAAAGCAGTACTGCGACGATATGCTCAAAAAGGCTAAGGCTCAGGCTGATACAATAGTAAATAATGCAAATGCTTCTGCTGCGGAAACAATCGAAAAAGCTAACGCACAGGCAGAAGATATAAAGGCAAGAGCCGCAAAATGGTCTAACGATATTTGTACCTCTGCTGCAAATTTTGTCGAAAATGTTATCGGCACAACGGAGCGTTCTCTTACAAACAGCCTTGCCAATGTTCGTCAGGCTAAGGAGAATATCCGCGGAGTTATAGGCAATAATAACCAGCAGTAAAAAACAGAAGGTGTATCGATTGAAAACTAAACAGCTCATTGCGCTTGTGCTTGTTGTTGTTTTGGCTTGTGTCGGCATAGGCTTATCCGTATCTTCAAGCGGTAGTATTGATAAAGATTCTATCGAGCTTCAGTCTGCTCAGTTTCAGACAACGGCAAAGCGTATGGCTACCGTTAACATGTTGGCTGTAGGCGATAACCTTATTCATAAGCCTATTTATCAGCAGGCTCAGGCCCGCACGGGCGATGGAAGCTACGATTTTACACCGGTTTACGAAAACCTGAAAAGTGTAATATCCGCCTCTGATATTGCGGTTGTAAATCAAGAAACCATGATGTCTTCCCTGCATGAGGTTTCCACCTATCCTTGCTTTAATACCCCTGTTGTTATGGCACAAACTCTTGCCGATTTGGGCTTTGATGTTTTGAGTATTGCCAATAACCATATGTTAGATAAATCCAGCAAGGGCTTGATTTCTACACTTGACCTTATTAATTCAACCAAAGGTTTGCTTGCTGCCGGTGCATATCACAGCCGTGAGGAATATACCGATATCCAAATAAAAGATGTAAAGGGAATTAAATTTGCCTTTTTGTCTTATACCGAGCATACCAACGGCATTACTCTGCCGGAGGATAAGGAAGATTATATTGTATATCTCTCCGAGCTTGATGATGTTAAACAGCAGGTTGAGTATGCCGACAGGGTGGCCGATGTCGTGGTCGTTTCCATGCATGCAGGCACAGAATATTCCGATAGTTATAATGATATACAGTCTGATTTTGCTCAGAATGTTGCCGATTGGGGTGCTGACCTTGTAATAGGCACCCATCCTCACACTTTGCAGCCTGTGGAGTATGTTACCTCTGCAAGCGGTAAGCAGGTGCCTGTGATCTATTCTCTCGGAAACTTTGTTTCTGCTCAGGATAAACCGAAGAGATTGATTGGCGGCATGGCTAACATAACTTTCACCAAAGATTTTTCAACGGGCGAAGTAACTGTCAGCAAGCCTCAGCTCGATATTGTAATAACTCATTATAAAACCGGATTTTCGGGTATAAAGCTTTACAGGCTTGCCGATTATACGGATTCTCTTGCGGCGTCTAACGGCGTAGGAGGGTTCAGCCTTGATTATATTTATAACCATGTGCGCAATATCATAGGTGATGAATACCTTATAGATGAATATAAATCCAAATAGTTATAATGCCCACTTTTTGTGCATACATTTATAGAAAATGAAATGTACAGGGGTGGGCTTATGTTTGTAGTTTCCGTTCGTTCCTCCGCAATAAAAACAGGTGTGTTGAGTGTTTTGCTTGTTGCCTGTGCCGCATTTGGGATTTTTGCCGCAGGAAAAAGTGTATCTGCCGCCGTAACAGCCGATAAAACGGGTCTGTCGTATCTTGCCGGCAATGCGGCTCAGCGTGTGGATTTTTTGGCGCAGTTCGGTTGGGAGATAGACGAGGACCCTGTTGAAGTCAGCGAGGTTATTATACCTGCGGAATTTGACAGTGCCTATAAAGAATATAACGATATGCAGGCAGGGCACGGACTTGATCTTTCAAAATACAGCGGCATGCGTGCAAAACGCTGGACTTATACGGTTAAAAACTATCCCGGCTATGAAAACAATGATGGAATGGTGCAGGCAAATATTTTTGTGCTTGACGGTGCTGTTATAGGCGGAGATATTTCTTCTCTCGAAAAAGACGGATTTATGCAAGATTTTAATTATCCCAAGGAGAATACTTCAGTTTATGGCGAAACAACGAATGGATAAAATAATAGCTTCACAAGGCGCATACAGCCGCAGTGAAGTAAAAGAGCTTGTAAAAAAAGGCAGGGTTCTCGTCAACGGCAAAGCTGTTGCGGACTCTGCTTTTAAAGCTGACCCCGAAACCGATTCAATAACGGTGAACGGCAAAGCTTTTGGCTACAGCGAGCATATTTATATTATGCTCAATAAACCGCAGGGTGTTGTGAGCGCAAGCAGGTCTCCGGGAGATAAAACGGTTATAGACCTTGTGCCGCCGACCCTCAAACGCAACGGCCTTTTTCCGGCAGGACGGCTCGATAAGGATACTACGGGCTTTGTGCTGATTACAGATGACGGAGATTTTGCCCATGAAATACTTTCTCCCAAAAAGCATATAGAGAAAACATATGTTGCTGTTTTGGACAGGCCTATTTCCGAGGCTGAACAAAAGAAATTTGAAAGCGGAGTGGCTTTGGCAGATGGCTATGAATGTCTGCCTGCAAAAATCAGAAACCTGAGT
This sequence comes from uncultured Oscillospiraceae bacterium, assembly GCA_949297075.1. Lineage (GTDB taxonomy): Bacteria > Bacillota > Clostridia > Oscillospirales > Acutalibacteraceae > UBA8612. The sequence continues at coordinate 22,925 of CASFRX010000043.1, forward strand.
GAAGACGGCAGAACTGTTGAAATTAAGCTTAATGAGGGTAAATATCATCAGATTAAGCGTATGGCGGCCGCTTGCGGCAGCCATGTTAATGAGCTCCATAGGGTTGCCATAGGCAATTTAATGCTTGATGAATCTCTTTTACCCGGTGAGTGCAGAGCGTTAACTGATGAAGAACTGAGACTGATACAGGAAAAATAAGTTTAATGTTGACAAAGTAAATAAAAAATATTAAACCTGAATAACGCCGACACCACATAAGGAAGTATTTGTTTCTCGATAAAAATTCCCTGTATTTTTGCCAAAAGCCTCGCAAGGCGTCAGCCTTGCTGCGTTTTGTGGCTTCAATACAAGAAATTTTATTATCTTACGAAACAGCGAAGCACTTTAAAATGAAAATTTTGAGTACAAGAAAAGACAAAACCGTCCGATAATGCTGACGCATATCGGGCGGTTTTAACGCATTATTGTGCCAAAATTTCACATTTTAAAGAAATACTGCCTTATGTGGTGTCGGCGAAACAGCTTATGTTTTTATTGAATACGTCTTAATAGTTTTGAGGATATATGTAAGTGGAAGAAAGTTTCATCGAAGAAAGATTTGTCTTTAAAAACAAAAAGTTCAGAAAGCTATGCGTACAACTGTTCTTATCGGTATAGCGGCGTCATTGGCTTCGTTTTTTATCGGCTTTTTCCTCATAGGAATTAACGAGATGGAATACTATCAGGTTGAAGGATTCAAACAGATTGTTTCCAGAGTTTTGGATAGCTTCTCTCCGGTTTATCTTATTAACTGTGTTAACGGTGTAATAGTTCTTGTTATCAGCCACATCGAACTTATGAAAGAGCAACGCAAAAATTCAAAGTTTCTTCCCGAAGACCTTTCAAGCGATTCCTTTGTTAACCCTGAGGATGAAAATGCCGAAGAGAACGAGGAAGACGATGATGAAGAAGAATATATAGGCTTATGATTGTAAAATGCAGCAGGTGTTTTCTGTAAAAACGTCTGCTTATTATTTTTGCTAAAAATTATACAGAAAACTTAAATATTTATTACATAATTACATCAAATAACCTCTTTACAACTAAGGTTAAAAGTGTTAATATATTCACGGTGCATTTTCAGCATTGCTATTTAAATATAGGAGGAATATAAAATCATGGCCAGAAAAATGAAAACCATGGACGGTAATAACGCTGCGGCATATGTATCCTATGCGTTTACGGAAGTTGCCGGTATCTATCCGATTACACCTTCCAGCCCCATGGCAGACTATGTTGACCAGTGGTCAGCACAGGGCGTAAAGAACATCTTCGGAACAACAGTTAAGGTTGCAGAAATGCAGTCAGAAGCAGGTGCAGCAGGTACTGTTCACGGTTCTCTTGCAGCAGGTGCTCTCACAACAACCTACACAGCTTCTCAGGGTCTCCTTCTCATGATCCCCAACATGTACAAAATCGCAGGTGAGCTTCTTCCCTGTGTTTTCCATGTTTCCGCTCGCTGCGTAGCTTCTCACGCTCTCAATATCTTTGGCGATCATTCGGATGTTTATGCATGCCGTCAGACAGGCTTTGCAATGCTCGCTGAAACAAATACACAGGAAGTTATGGATCTCAGCGCAGTTGCTCACCTCGCTTCTATCAAGAGCCGAGTTCCTTTCCTCAACTTCTTCGACGGTTTCCGTACATCTCACGAGCTTCAGAAAATTGAAATCTGGGATTACGAAGACCTCAAGGAAATGTGCGATATGGACGCTGTCAAGGGCTTCCGTGATCGTGCTCTCAATCCCGAACATCCCGTTATGCGCGGTTCACACGAAAACGGCGATATCTTCTTCCAGCACCGTGAGGCCTGCAACAGCTATTATGATGCAGTTCCCGGTATTGTTGAAGAATACATGGGCAAGGTTAATGCTAAGCTCGGCACTAACTACCAGCTCTTCAACTACTACGGTGCGGCAGATGCTGAGCGCGTAATTATCGCTATGGGCTCTATCTGCGATGTTGCTGAAGAGGTTATTGATTACCTTACCGCTAAGGGTGAAAAGGTCGGTCTTGTTAAGGTTCGCCTTTACCGTCCTTTCTCAGCAGAAAAGCTTGCTGCTGCTATCCCTGCAACAGCTAAGAAGATTGCTGTTCTCGACAGAACTAAGGAGCCCGGTGCTCTCGGTGAGCCTCTGTTCCTCGATGTTGTTGCCTCTCTTGCCGCTACAGGCAGATCAGGCCTTACGGTTACAGGCGGCCGCTACGGCTTAGGTTCTAAGGATACACCTCCCTCAAGCATCTTCGCAGTATACGATGAGCTTGCTAAGGACGCTCCCAAGGCTCACTTCACTCTCGGTATCAACGATGATATTACACATCTTTCACTCGAAGAAAAAGAAGCTCCCAACACAGCTGCTGAGGGCACAATCGAGTGCAAGTTCTGGGGTCTCGGCGGCGACGGTACAGTTGGCGCAAACAAAGACTCTATCAAAATTATCGGCGACCATACCGACAAGTATGTTCAGGCTTACTTCCAGTATGACTCAAAGAAAACAGGCGGTATCACAATCTCTCACCTTCGTTTTGGTGACAGCCCCATCAAGAGCCCTTACTATATCAACAAGGCAGACTTCGTTGCTTGCCACAATCCTTCTTATGTAGAAAAAGGCTACAAGATGGTTAACGATGTTAAGCCCGGCGGTGTATTCCTTATCAACTGCCAGTGGGATGAAGCAGAGCTTGCTGCGAAGCTTCCCGCAGAGGCAAAGCGTTATATCGCTAACAACAATGTTCAGCTTTACACTGTTAACGCTATCGACCTTGCCGCACAGATCGGTCTGGGCAAGCGTACAAATACAGTTCTTCAGTCTGCTTTCTTCTCTCTTTCAAAGGTTCTTCCCGCTGAGGAAGCAATCGGCTACATGAAAGAGAAAGCACAGAAATTCATGAAGAAGGGTAAAGAAATCGTTGAGATGAACGAAAAGGCTATTGACGCAGGTGCAACAGCTTACGTTAAGATCAATGTTCCTGCTGATTGGGCAAACGCAGCTGACGATGCAGCGGCTTCCGCTTCTAAGGGCGCAGCAAAGCTCGTAAAGATGGTTGACAATATTATGAAGCCCGTCGGTCTTATGAACGGCGATTCACTTCCCGTTTCCGCATTTGCAGATCATGCAGACGGTACTTTCGAGCAGGGCGCTTCCGCTTATGAGAAACGCGGCGTTGCAGTTATGGTTCCCACTTGGGATTCCTCCAAGTGTGCTCAGTGTAACCGCTGCTCCTATGTATGTCCTCATGCTACAATCCGTCCTTTCCTTCTCAATGATGAAGAAGCTGCAGCTGCTCCCGAGCAGGCAGTCATCGTTGATAAGAAGGCAGGCAAGGGCAAGGGCTACAAATTCACAATTTCTGTTTCTCCCCTCGACTGTATGGGCTGCGGCGTTTGTATCGGCGTATGTCCCACAAACTCGCTCACAATGGTTCCCAGAGAGAGCCAGGATAATCAGCAGCCTGTATTCGATTACATGGTTGCAAATGTAACAGAAAAGGCAGAAGCTATTGACAACACCGTTATCGGCAGCCAGTTCAAGAAGCCTCTCCTAGAGTTCTCCGGTTCTTGTGCAGGTTGCGCAGAAACATCCTATGCTCGCCTTGTTACTCAGCTGTTCGGCGACAGAATGTATATCTCCAACGCAACAGGTTGTTCTTCAATTTGGGGCGGTCCTGCTGCAACATCTCCCTACACCACAAACGCTAAGGGTCAGGGTCCTGCATGGGCTAACTCACTGTTTGAGGATAACGCAGAACACGGCTACGGCATGCTCCTCGGTCAGAATGCTATCCGTTCCAGACTCATTGATGATGTTAAGGCTATCGCAGCTTCCGATAAGGCAAGCGACGAAGTCAAGGCAGCATGTGCAGCATACCTTGATACAGTTTCCGACGGCGCAAAGAACGGCGCAGCAGCAGATGCTCTCGTAGCTCTCCTCGACGGTTGCGAGTGCGAGCTCTGCAAGGATGTTGTTGACAACAAGGATTACCTTGCTAAAAAGTCCGTTTGGATCTTCGGCGGCGATGGTTGGGCATATGATATCGGCTTCGGCGGCGTTGACCATGTTCTCGCTTCCGGCCAGGATGTAAACATCATGGTATTCGATACAGAGGTTTATTCCAACACAGGCGGTCAGGCTTCCAAGGCTTCACAGATTGGTCAGGTTGCTCAGTTCGCAGCAGCAGGTAAGGCTATCGCTAAGAAGAGCCTTTCCGAAATTGCTATGAGCTACGGCTATGTATATGTTGCTCAGATTGCTATGGGTGCTGATATGAACCAGACAATCAAGGCTATCACAGAAGCTGAAGCTTATCCCGGCCCCTCAATCATCATCGCTTACGCTCCTTGTGAGATGCACTCCATCAAGGGCGGCATGATGAACTGTCAGAGCGAGATGAAGAAGGCTGTTGAGTGCGGCTATTGGAATATGTTCCGTTACAATCCTGCTCTCAAGGCAGAGGGCAAGAATCCTTTCACAATCGATTCTAAGCCTGCTACCGGCAGCTATCGTGATTTCATCCTTGGCGAAGCTCGTTATTCTTCACTTACTCGCTCCTTCCCCGAGCGTGCTGAAGAGCTCTTCGCACAGGCAGAAAAGGCATCTATCGACAGATACGATCACCTTCTTCGCCTCAAGGATCTCTATGCTCCCGCTGAATAATGCAGTAAATATACTTGCATTTTCAAAATAGTATGGTAAAATAATTCCAAATATTAAACAGGAGGATTACAGTCATGGCATACGTTATTTCCGACGATTGCATCTCTTGCGGCGCATGTGCAGCAGATTGCCCTGTAGGCGCAATTTCAGAGGGCGACGGCAAGTATGTTATCGATGCTGATACTTGCATCGATTGCGGTGCTTGTGCAGGTTCATGCCCCGTAGGCGCACCCCAGGAGGGCTAAGCCTAATCGCTTAACAGCATATTGAAAGAAAAACCACCTAAGCAAAAGAGCTTAGGTGGTTTTTTGTTGCTTCCCGGCTTCTTGTGTAACTTATACTAAAAGCTATTGAATTGTGTGCGAATAAATGTTCACCACAACATATTCTCTTGGTAAAAATTGCTTGCAAAAAAAGCCGCAAAAAATTAAAAATCAAAGAGATAATTTAGTAAAAGCTATTGACTATTATGCTTGAGAAGCATATAATAAGAGCAAATAGGAGTGAAAATACACCGATTAAGAGCAAAATTACATAAATAGGGAGGTGAAGAGCATGGCATATAGGAAATTTAAAGGCACATACCATCACGGTTTGGATGCCAAAAACAGAATGTTTATTCCTGTTAAGTACCGAGAGGTGCTTGGCAGCAGCTTTGTTATTTGCCGTGCTCCCTACCCGAATAAAGGGCTTTACGCTTTCCCCGAAGAAACATGGGACGAGCTTTGCGAGGAGCTTGACGAAAAAAGCGCAAACGGCGAGCTTACCGAAAAGCAGGAATGGGAACGCAGAGATATGTACCGTTACTCAGATGATGTCAAAATGGACTCTCAGGGCAGAATTACTATTACTAAAGAGTGGTGCGATTACGCAGAACTTAAAGATGAGGTAATTATTATCGGTAACATGAAGCACCTTGAATTTTGGGATCCCGAAATCTTTGCAAAGGCAGAGGAAGAAAGCCATAAGGACAGGGTGGTCGGCACGCCTAAGCTTAATTTCTGACGGTCGGTGTAAAAAATGATGGAGTTCAATCACAAACCTGTTTTATTCGATGAAACTATAGATGCACTTAATATAAGACCGAATTCAATCGTAGTCGACTGCACAACAGGCGGAGGAGGCCACAGTGCGGCGGCACTTGAAAAACTCGGTTCAAGCGGCCGTTTGATCGCTATTGACCGTGACCCTGATGCAATAGCTGTGCTCAAAGAACGCTTTGCAGGGGACGAAAGAGTAACACTTGTACACGATACTTTTTTTAACATAGAGCTTATTCTTCACAGATTAGGTGTGGAAAAGGTTGACAGCATTATGGCTGATTTGGGCGTCAGCTCCTATCAGCTTGATACTCCCGAAAGGGGCTTTTCTTTCCATAATGATGCTCTCCTTGATATGAGAATGAGCAAAGAGGGCAGAAGCGCCGCAGATTTGGTAAACGAGCTTTCTGCCGATGAGCTTAAAAGAATAATATACACATACGGTGAAGAAAAATTTGCGCCTCGCATTTCTGCTGCTATTGTTCGTGAGCGTGAAAACGGCAGAATTGAAACTACCTTGCAGTTGGCAGAAATTATAAAATCTGCTTATCCGGCTGCGGCTCGGCGTGACGGGCATCCGGCTCGGAAAACCTTTCAGGCGCTTCGCATTGAGGTAAATGGAGAATTGAGTAACCTTGATTCATCGGTGCGTGCAATGTTTAATTCGCTATCTAGCGGCGGCAGGTTGGCAATCATCAGCTTCCATTCGCTTGAAGATAAAATAATCAAAAATGCCTTTTCTGACTTCACTGTTGGTTGCACCTGCCCGCCGGACTTTCCTGTTTGCGTTTGCGGTAAAAAGCCGCAGGGCAAAACATTTAAGCCTAAAACGGCAACAAAAGAAGAACTTGAAATTAATCCCAGAAGCCGCAGCGCAAAGCTGAGGACTATCGAGAAGTTATAAAATATTTTTATGGAGGAAAATGCCTTGGCAAACTATATAAATGAAAATGTAGCCTATGATTTTGATAGATTTACATCTGCTGCACCGAAAAAAGAGCAACAAACAGCTCAGCCTGCACGCCCTCATCTCGTAAAACCTCAGCGCAAAACTCAGCAGGATATCAAAGCTGAAAAACGCAGTAACCTCCAAAAAATAGCAAAGCTTCTGATTGTTGCCGCTATTTGCCTGAGCTTTATATTGCCTAATATTCACTACAGGCTTGAAATTAACGAGCTTAACGGCTCTATAATCAGCTTAGACAAGGAGCTTAACGAAAAGAAAAGCGAAAACGCACGCCTTAACATGGCTTTGAACGCTAAGATTTCCCCTGAGAATGTAAAAGACTATGCGGAAAATGTGCTCGGAATGGTAAAAAGAGAGCGCTATCAGATAGTTTATTTCGACCTTGATAATGGTAATGAAATAATACCTGCACAGTAATATATTAAGGTTAAAAATAATAATATATGTAATTGCAGGACGGGAGTTAGGTTAATAGCTGGCTCTCGTCATTTTGAACTTTTAGTGCAGCGTCGAATTTTTGGATTTTTGTGAAAGGAAAGAGAGCTATGTCATCAAAACCGTCTAAATTGATGCTTAAACGAGCTGCTTTAATTTTGGCTCTTGTTGTTATTATTGGCTTTGGAACGGGCGTTGTTCGGCTTGCTAAGCTGCAGCTTGTTGACGGTAACGAATACAGAGAAAAGGCTGAGCTTGAAATGTTGGGTGACAGCTCTGTTCAGGCCTTGAGGGGAACTATATACGATTGCAACAACAGAGTGCTTGCTAAAAGCGCCAGCGCATGGCGTGTATTTATTGACCCCAGAAGCCTTTACAACAGCATCGAAAAAGAGGGAAAAACCGAGGCTGAATTTGAAGCCGCTGTTGAAGCGAAGCGTCAGCTTGTGGCAAGCGGTCTTGCAAATATATTGGAGGTTGACGGAGAGACTCTTCTTGAAAAAGCAAGGAAAACCGGCAGCGGTGACGAAACAGTTAAAGGCGAAATAGAGCTTGAACTTAAAAACAAGGTCAGCAAGTTTGTTTCCGAAAATAAGCTTTACGACTGTGTAGGTATTCAGCCGGATACCAAGCGCTATTATCCCAATAACAGCCTTGCTTCAACCATTATCGGCTTTACAGGTGCCGACGGCAAGGGCATAGCAGGGCTTGAGATTAAATACGATTCCGTGCTTACGGGTGTACCGGGCAGAGTTATATCTGCAAAAAGCGGTTCAATGAGTGCTATGCCTATTGAATATACAGCTAATTATGAATCGCAGCAGGGCACCAGCCTTGTGCTGACCATTGACTCCACTATTCAGGAGCTGCTCGAAAAGGAACTTGAAAAAGCCCGTGAGGGTGCGCAGGCAAATGCGGCCTACGGTCTTGTTATGGATGTTGAAACAGGCGGAATTTTGGCAATGTCCAATCAGCTTGATTACAATTTGAACGAGCCTTACACCGTGTGCAATGAAGAGGCTTTAGCTGAAATTGAGGCAATAGAAGATGAAGAAGAACAAAGGCAGGCTTTGATAAATGCACGCTATGCACAGTGGCGAAACAGAACGATAAGCGATACATATGAGCCGGGTTCAGTTTTTAAGGTTATTACTCTTGCCGCTGCTCTCGAAGAAGGCGTAGTCAATGAGAATACATCTTATAGCTGCAGCGGCGGTATTCAGGTTGCGGATAACTATATCAAATGCCACAAGCGTGACGGCCACGGAAGTCAAAATCTTCAAAAAGGTCTTATGAATTCCTGCAACCCGTTCTTTATCACTATCGGTCAGAAGCTCGGCGTTGAGAAATTTTGTGAATATTTTGAGGCTTTTGGCTTTACTCAAAAAACAGGCATTGATTTAACAGGTGAAGCCGCTCCTAAGGCGGGCGTAACCTATCACGAGCAGAAGAACATGGGTATTTCCCAGCTTTCCAGCGCTTCTTTCGGTCAGACATTCCAGGTAAGCCCCATTCAGATGATTACAGCTATTGCCGCTATAGCTAACGGCGGTAAGCTGATACAGCCCTATGTTGTGGCGAAACAGCTTGATGAAAAGGGCAACATAATCAAAGAAACACAGCCTATAGTTAAGCGTCAGGTAGTTTCCGAATCTACAGCCAAACGGGTTTTGACAATGATGGAGGCTGTTGTAAGCGCAGGTACGGGTAAAAATGCTTATGTTGCAGGCTTCCATGTAGCAGGCAAAACCGGTACATCTCAGAAAATCGGTGCAGGTAACGGTCAGTATGTTTCATCTTTCGCCTGCGTTGCTCCCGCCGATGACCCCAAGGTTGCAATACTTATTACCATTGATGAGCCTGTAGGTCAGATTAACGGCGGTCAGATTGCAGCTCCTGTTGCGGCAACGCTTGTTGAAGAGGTTATGGCTTATTTGAGCGTTGAGCCCGAATATACAGAAGAAGAGCAAAATCTTATTGATGTTGCGGCTCCTGCTTTAGTAGGCAGAACTGTTGCAGATGCAAAGGAAATTGCCGCTGACGAAAACATGAATGTAAAAGTAGTCGGCAACGGCGAAAATGTTATTAAGCAAATTCCCGGCTACGGTCAGACAATGCCTCGAAACGGCGTGGTTATTCTCTATACGGATGACCGGGAAGAGGAAATGACTACAGTGCCCGATTTCACGGGAATGAGTCTTTCTATGGCTCGTAAAAGTGCGAATTATTTGGGAATTAACCTTAATATATCAGGTAACGCTTTTTCGGGCTCTGATATTTTGGCCTACAGTCAGGATATCGCCAAAGATACCTCTGTAAAATACGGTACGGTTGTTACTGTCTATTTCAAAGCTTATTCAGGGGTTTCGGACTCCGTTTACGGATAAAAGTTATATATTATAAGCGAGGAAAAGTAAATGAAATTAAGTCAGCTTTTGGAAGGGGCGGGCTACAGCACGGCAGGCTTAAAGGATGCCGCAGTTACACTCGTCACGGAGGATTCAAGAAAGGTTTGCGATGGCAGTGTGTTTGTCTGCATTAAAGGCGCACACTTTGACGGTCACGATAAGGCGGCAGAGGCTTGCGAAAAAGGCGCAGTGCTTGTTGTTGCCGAGAGTGATACGGGCGTCAAAAACCAACTAATAGTTAATGACTCAAGAGAAGCGTTTTCGCTTCTCTCTGCGTCGTTTTTCGACAACCCTGCAAAAAAGCTCAGATTAGTCGGTGTTACCGGTACAAACGGCAAAACCACAACCTGTTTTTTGCTCAAAGGTATATTTGAGAGCTTAGGCCATAAAACAGGGTTGATAGGTACTGTCAAAAACATGATAGGGGAAAAAGAATATCCTGCAAATTTTACAACTCCTGACCCCTTTGAGCTCAACGGCCTTTTTGCCGAAATGGTTGAAGCCGGCTGTGAATTCTGTGTTATGGAGGTTTCCTCTCAGGCTCTTGCACAGCAGCGTGTTGCAGGCTTGCATTATGAAACAGCTATTTTCACCAACCTTACACAGGATCATTTGGATTATCACGGCAATTTTGAAAATTATATTGCCGCAAAGCATAAGCTGTTTGAAAATTGCTCTACTGCAATAGTCAACAGCGATGATGAAGCATATACCGCTATGCTTGAGGGCTGTTCCTGCCGCTGCATAACTTTTTCCGCAATGAGCGACAGCGCAGATTTCTCGGCTAAGAATATAGAATACAAGTCAGACGGAGTGGCATATATCCTTGTCGGCATAGGTAAAATCGAACGCATAAAAATGGGTATTCCCGGCGGCTTTACAGTATATAATTCAATGGGTGCCGCAATTTGCGCCATTGAGCTTGGTATGCCTATGGATAAGGTTGCTCAGGCTCTTTCTGTTGCCAAAGGTGTCCCCGGCAGAATAGAGGTTGTGCCGACGGATACCGATTATACTGTTATTATCGACTATGCTCATTCTCCAGACGGCTTGCAAAATATTCTTGCGGCTCTTCGCAAAATTGCCAAGGCACGCATTATCACGGTTTTTGGCTGTGGCGGAGACAGAGATAAAACCAAGCGCCCGAAAATGGGCAAGATAGCAGCTGATATGTCGGATTTTGTTGTGGTAACCTCCGATAATCCGAGGACGGAAGACCCACAGACAATACTTGAAGAGGTTGCAGAAGGCACAGTCGGTGCAAAAATACCTGTTGTTAAAATAGTTGATCGCACCGAAGCCATTGAGTTTGCACTCAACGAAGCAAATGCCGGCGATATTGTTTTGCTTGCCGGAAAAGGTCACGAAACATATCAGATTTTGAATACGGGCAAGATTCATTACGATGAACGGGAGATTGTTCGTGATATTTTGAATAAGTAAATTTACGGGGAGTGCGGCTTTATGATTCCACTCAGATTAAAAGAAATAGCGGCGTCTTTGAATTCTTCATGCCGTGAAGATAAAGAGGTTCTCAGCATTTGTACCGATTCACGAAAAATCATCAAGGGTTGTCTTTTCATTGCTCTTGTAGGTGAACGCTTTGACGGCCACGATTTTGCCGCTCAGGCGATTGAGCAGGGCGCAGTTGCCGCTGTTTGTTCAAAGCCTGTGGAAACAAAAGGCGAAGTGCTGTTGGTTGAAGATACGGGCAAAGCCCTTATGCAGCTTGCCGCCTATTACCGTTCGCTTTTTTCTTATCCCGTTGTGGGTATCACCGGCAGCGTTGGAAAAACCACAACTAAAGAGATGGTGTTTGCCGTTCTCTCCGAAAAATATAATACTTTAAAAAATGAAGGTAACCTTAATAATGAAATAGGTTTGCCTACAACTGTTTTTCGCATGGATTCGAGCTTTGAAGCGGCTATACTTGAAATGGGTATGAGTGCATTCGGAGAAATCTCAAGGCTTTCACAGGTAGCTCAGCCGAGCGTTGGCATAATTACAAAGATAGGCGTTTCTCATATTGAACATTTAGGCTCACGGGAGGGCATTTTAAAGGCTAAGCTTGAAATATTGGACGGCCTTAAAAATACAGCTCCTCTTATAGTTAACGGCGATGATGATTTGCTCAGCAAGGTTGAGCTGAGTGACCGCAGAGTTATAAAATTCGGCATGGAAAACAACGCTTGTGACTACCGTGCAAAGGATGTAAAACAAGGCGACAAGGAAACAACCTTTACAGTAGTTTTCGCTGACAAGGAAATTACTGTCACCATTCCCACGGTGGGAAGGCATAATGTTTACAACGCTCTTTCTGCCTTTGCGGCAGGTATAGAATTGGGCGTAAGTCCGGAGCAAGCAGCGGAGGGCTTAGCTAAGTATGTTACCTCAGGTATGCGCCAGCGAGTAAGCGATTTTAACGGTATTACGGTAATCGAAGATTGCTACAATGCAAGCCCCGATTCAATGCGCGCAGCTATAGAGGTTCTGAATTCATCAAACTCAAAAATTAAAACCCTGGTTTTCGGAGATATGTTAGAGCTTGGCTCTATTTCAGAAGAAGCTCATAGAGAAATCGGCGTGTTGGCGGCTCAAAAGGGCATTGATCGGCTTTATACCTACGGCGAAATGGCCGCTGTTGCGGCTGAATCGGCAAAAGAAAACGGTCTGCCTGAGGTGCTCAGCTTTGATGATAAAGAGAAGCTGGGTGTACAGCTTAAAAATACCTTGCAGGCAGGAGATACCGTTCTGTTTAAAGCAAGCCGAGGAATGAAGCTGGAAGAGGCTATTTCTGCATTTAAGTCTTAATATTCTTTTGGGGGTAAATTAATGAATTCTTTTTTGGCTCTCGGTCTTGCGGCTGTAATAGCTTTTGGCGTTACGGCGCTGTTAGGTTTTGTTATGATACCCTGGCTTCATAAGCTCAAATTCGGGCAGACTATACTTGATATAGGTCCGATTTGGCACAAGAGCAAACAGGGCACGCCTACAATGGGCGGACTTATGTTTGTTGTTGGCGTGCTGCTTTCCGTAGCGGCGGTTTTTGTCACCGACAGGATTATGGGCGGAGATATAATAGCCGGCGATAATTTAGTTCACAACGCAATGTATACAAAGCTGTTTTCAGGAATTATAATGGCGCTTTCCTTCGGACTTATCGGTTTTGTCGATGATTATATAAAAGTAGTCAAAGGCAGAAACTTGGGTCTGACCATAAGACAAAAAACATTTATGCAGCTGCTTGTCAGTATTGCTTTCTTGGGCAGCTTAAGACTTGCGGGCTGTTCGTATATGTTTATTCCGTTTTACGGCGTGACGGGAGACTTAGGCATTTTCTTCTTTTTGTTCGGTATTTGTATTATTTACGGCGCAACTAATGCCGTTAACTTTACCGACGGCATTGACGGCCTTTGCGCCTCTGTTACCTTGACTTCAGCTTCTGCAATGATAGTTATTGCCTTTATGCGCAATAACATGGGCGCAGGTGTTGCTGCGTCGGCTCTTGCAGGCGCTTGTGCAGGCTTCCTCGTTTGGAACCGGAATCCTGCTAAGGTCTTTATGGGAGATACAGGCTCAATGTTTTTGGGCGGCATGATTGTTGCCCTCGCTTATGCGGTGGATTGTCCGCTGATTCTGCTTTTTGTGGGAATAGTGTATTTTATCGAAGGCCTTTCGGATGTTATTCAGATAGGTTATTTCAAACTCACAAACGGAAAACGAATTTTTAAAATGGCTCCCATACATCATCATTTTGAAATGAGCGGCTGGAAAGAAAATAAAATAGTTCTTGCTTTTTCGGCTGTTAACATAATAGGCTGTGCGGTGGGCGCGGCGATTATTTACTACGGTTGAAATTACTGATGAAAACGCAAGGAGGCGATACGGTGCAAAAGAAAAAGGAAATTATGCTGCTAAACAGACCGCTTTTTTCTAAGGGCAGCATTGATGTAACATTTTTACTCATAGTTTTGGCGCTTTTGATAAGCGGACTTGTGATGCTGTTTTCGGCAGGTTATTCCTATGCTTACTATAAGTACGATAACAGCACTTATTTCATCGTTCGCCAAGGCATATTCGCTGTTATCGGCGTAGTGGGTATGCTTGCTGTTTCAAAAATTAACTATAATCACTTTAGGCATTTGGCAATTATAGTTACCGCAGTTTCCGTGGCTCTTTTGCTGCTTGTGCTTGTGCTGCCCGAATGGAAGCCGGGCTTTAAACGGTGGATTAATTTAGGCTTTGTGACTTTCCAACCGTCGGAAATTGCTAAGTTCGGTCTTGTGCTTTTTTATGCATGGGGCTGTGAAAAATGGCAAAAACAAATTGCCAACAACAGGAAAAATATAAGAGAAGATTGGAAATATCCCGTGCTCTTCGGCTTGGTCGGTATTGGCTTTGCAGGTCTGGTTCTTTTGGAAAACCATGTTTCCGGCTTTATACTGATGTTTGTCATTGCCGTAGCAATGCTGTACCTCGGCGGCTTTAATAAGCTTTGGTTTATCGGCGGCTTGGCGATTGCGGCTGTAGCGATTGTGTTTGTCGTTTTCAATCCTGATTTTTTGAAGGAATATGCAGGCGAAAGAATTACCGCATGGCTTGATAAGGATTACGATCCCACGGGAGCGAGATGGCAGACTAACCATTCGCTTTATGCCATAGGCTCAGGCGGATTTTTGGGTCAGGGTCTCGGAGCCTCCAAGCAGAAATTCCTCTATGTTTCCGAGCCGCAGAATGACTTCATTTTTGCCATTGTTTGCGAGGAGCTGGGCTTTGTGGGCGCAACTGCCGTGCTTGTGCTGTTTGCTTTGCTTGTTTGGCGAGGCTTTGTAATAGCTATGAATTGCCGCAGTAAATTCGGCGCACTGCTTTCAATGGGTATTGTCTTTCAGGTCGGTTTGCAGACCGTGCTGAACATTCTCGTTGTTACCGATACTTTGCCCAACACGGGTATAAGCTTGCCGTTTTTCAGCTACGGCGGCACTTCCCTTGTTATGCTGCTTTTGGAAATGGGCATAGTGCTTTCGATTTCAAGAGCCTCCGATGTTAAGAGACAATAATTTATTTTGACTAATTCCATGGTAGGTGTTTATAAATGCTAAACGGAAAAAAGCTGATTTTTGCCGCCGGCGGAACAGGCGGACATATTAACCCGGCCCTTGCTGTTGCAGGTGAGGTGCGTCGCAAATATCCCGATGTTCAAATCCTTTTCATCGGCACAGCGGAAAAGATGGAGGCAAGGCTTGTGCCTGCCGCAGGCTTTGATTTCAAAACAATTCAGATAAGCGGATTTAACCGTGTTTTAAATCTGAACGGTATCAAGCAAAATATAAAAACACTCAGTCATTTGTTAAAATCAGCTTCTCAAGCGAAAAAGATAATAAAGGATTTTGACCCTGATGTTGTCATCGGCTTTGGCGGATATGTAAGCGGTCCCGTAGTTCGTGTCGCAGCTAAGCTCGGTATTCCTACTGCAATACATGAGCAAAACGCTTTCCCGGGTGTTACAAATAAAGCTCTTGCAAAAATGGTCGATGCCGTTATGCTCACGGCAGAGCAGGCAAAGCAGTATATGCAGCCCAAAAATCCCGCAATAGTAACGGGTCTGCCCATAAGAGGTGAACTCCTTGAAGCTGACCGTGATGTTGCCCGTGCAGAGTTGGGGCTTGATGAAAAGCCTCTCATTCTTTCAATGGGCGGCTCGCTCGGCGCAAGAGCCATAAACGAAGCTATGCTTGAGGTTATAGCAAACCGCTGGCAGGGCAATAATTGTTGGTTTATGCACGCAACAGGCAAGGATTGCAAAGATTTCCCTGAGCGTTTGAGCGAAAAAGGCGTAGATACTGAAAATAAGCATATCATAATCCGAGATTATATTGATGATATGGCTCGTTGCTTAGCCGCCGCAGATCTTGTGGTTTGCCGTGCAGGCGCAAGCTCCCTAAGCGAATTTCAGGCTATGGGTAAGCCGTCAATTTTGATTCCTTATCCCTTTGCAACGGAAAACCATCAGTTCCATAATGCAAAAGCTTTGAGCGATAAGGGTGCGGCTATTGTAATTGAAGAAAAGGATTTAACTCCTGCCTTGCTTATGCAGCATATTGATACATTGCTTGAAAGCCCCGGCAGGCTTGGCGAAATGGGCAAAGCGGCAAAAGCGATGGCTGTTACCGATGCTCAACAGCGCATAGTTGAAGTTCTCTGCAAAATAGTACGAAAGTGAAAGATAAGTAACTAAATATCGCACCTCGGCATAATATGGCTTATGCTGTATTTTAGGGGTGTAAAAATGGCTTCTTTTGTTATTGAGGGCGGCAGAAAATTAGAGGGCGAAATTAAAATTCAAGGCTCGAAAAACGGGTCGCTCCCCTTGCTTTCCGCTTCGCTTTTGGCTGAGGGTAAAACATTGCTGTATGGCTGTCCCGATTTAAGCGATGTGAGAGCGGCTCTCAATATACTTACATATCTTGGCTGTGAAACCGCTTTTGATAAGGGTGTGGCCGTTATTGATTGCAGTAATGCAAAAAGAAGCAATATTCCCGATGATATGATGCAGGAGATGCGCTCTTCCGTTGTGTTTTTGGGGGCTTTGCTCGGCAGATTCGGCAGGGCGGAAATCTCAGCTCCCGGAGGCTGTGAAATCGGTTTGCGGCCTATAGATTTGCATTTGGACGCTATGAAAGCTTTGGGCGCACAGGTTGTAGAATCAGGCGGAAGAATTGTTTTCACCTGCCCGGACGGATTGAAAGGCGCACGGATTTCCCTTTCTTTTCCAAGCGTAGGCACAACGGAAAATATTCTGTTGGCAGCCTGTACCGCCAAGGGAGAAACGGTAATAATAAATGCCGCCCGTGAGCCTGAAATTACGGAGCTTGCCGAGTTCCTGAATGACTGCGGAGCAAATATAAAGGGAGCAGGGGAAAGCGTAATAACCGTAAACGGTGTTGAGAGACTTAATGCCGTTGAACACACGGTGTATCCCGATAGAATTGCCGCTGTAACATATATGGCTGCTGCGGCGGTTACAAGAGGAAATATACTTTTGCACGGTATGAATCATGAACTGCCCATGCCCGTGCTCGAAAATTTTGAAAAAGCAGGCTGTAACTTAGCTGCTGACGGGGACAGAATATATATAAAAGCTCCGAAACAGCTTGGTCGGATTCCTTTGATACGCACTATGCCGTATCCCGGCTTTCCCACTGATTCTCAGGCAGATTTTGCCGTTATGGCGGCGATATCCGTAGGCACGGGGATAATTGTAGAAAATATTTTTGAAAACAGGTTTAAATATATTGCCGAGCTGATAAAAATGGGCGCTTGTGCCCGAACCGAAGGCAGGGTGGCTGTCATAGAGGGTGTAAAAGAGCTTAACTCAGCTAATGTTATGTCGCCGGATTTGAGAGGCGGCAGTGCGCTTGTAGTGGCAGGGCTTTGCGCCAAGGGCAAAACAACGGTTGAAAATATCGAGCATATAGACAGAGGCTATGAGAATTTTGAAAATCAGCTTAAGGTATTGGGAGCAAAAATAACCAGGAGAGATTAAGGATGTCGGAGAAAGATAACAAATTTATATTGGGAGATAACAGCGACGGCTACAGGCGCAGTGCTGAAAGCGAAAAAACACGGCCTGTTTATTTGCCGCCTCAGCGTTCTGCGCAAAGGCGCTCTGAACCGCCGTCAAGACCGTCGCAAAGGCCGACTGCAAACGGCAGAGCGCCCGCAGGTTCGCCTGTAGCTCAAAGACGCAAACCTGCAAGCCCTCAGGGACAGCGACCCTCTGCAAAAAGGCCTGCTCCTAATTCTGCGCAGAGAGTTCGGAGAAATCCGCAGCAGCTGCGGAATATGAGCGAGCTTTCACCTAACGAAAGAAGAAAACTGCATAATGAGCTTAGGAAAAAGCAGCGCCGCAGAAAGCAATTAATGACTTATGCTGCAGTCAGTTTTGTTGTGCTTGTAATGGCAGTGATTTTGTCGCTTACCGTGTTTTTTCAGATAAGTGAAATTACAATATCCGGTTCATCACCCTATACGGATGAACAGATTATTGATGCAAGCGGAATTTCTCTCGGCGAAAATGTTATACGCTGTAAGGCTGATGCGGTCAGTGAGAATTTAGCGAAAAACTTGCCGTATATAGATAGTGCAAGCGTGGAGCGTTCATTTTCAGGTAAGGTTAAAATAACCGTAAAAACAACAACACCCGTGTGGTCTGTAATAAACGGCGAACAGTCGATTATGATTAATGCAAAGGGTAAGGTGCTTGAGTTAGGTACTCCCGAAAAGGCTCTTGAAGCTACGATTATTCAAGGCGTTACCGTAACCCATGCAGTGCCCGGAGAAACGGTAGTCTTCAGCGAAGAAGTCTCTTTTGATTTTGTTAAAGAGATAGGCGATGCAGTTGCCTCGTCGGGGTTAGATAAATTAACAACTCTCAATCTTGTCGATACAGATTATATTCAGGCGCTTTATGACGGCAGGCTTACAATTATTATCGGGTCTACGGATAACTTGGCGAAAAAGCTTGCCTTAACCGCAAAAGTTATTGAAAGGGAAAACGAAATAGATCCCGACCAATACGGCACTATTGATTTGACTATTGAGGACAAGCTCTATTTTAGACCTGCGGAAAACGATGAATCAGCAGATGATGAACCCCAAGAGGATGTAACAGAAATGACGAGTGATGCGGCTTGATGCTGCATCACTTTTCACTTTTTTCATAAATTTTCAAGTTATATCCAATTTTTTTTAAAATGCTATTGTAATTATCCTGAATATATGTTAAAATTCCGATATGCAACTATTATATATAATCTATAATTCTGTAAATATACTTGGTTTTTAAATTAACGGGAGGCGCAAAAAATGGGTTTCGAGATTGATAACGAGATTGAAAATGTGGTTCAAATTAAAGTAATTGGTGTTGGCGGCGGCGGCGGTAACGCAGTTAACCGCATGATTAGCTCCGGCGTCAGAGGTGTTGAGTTCATTGCTGTCAATACAGATAAGCAGATGCTCCTCAGCTCACAGGCAACACACAAAATTCAGATAGGCGAAAAAGTTACACGCGGTATGGGCGCAGGCGGCAAACCTGAGGTTGGCCAGAAAGCAGCAGAAGAAAGCCGCGATGTTATTTCCGATACCCTTAAGGGCACAGATATGGTATTCATCACCGCAGGTATGGGCGGCGGCACAGGCACAGGTGCAGCTCCCGTTATTGCTCAAATTGCTAAAGATATGGGCATCCTTACCGTCGGTGTTGTTACAAAGCCTTTCAATTTTGAGGGCAAACGCAGAATGAATCAGGCAGAAAACGGCATCGATATGCTTTCAGAGCATGTCGACAGCCTTGTCATAATCCCCAACGAGCGTCTTCGTTTTGCAAGCGAAACAAAAATCACCATGAGCAATGCTTTTGCTAAGGCAGATGATGTTCTTCTTCAGGGCGTTAAGAATATTTCCGAGCTTATTAAAATTCCCGGTGTTATCAACCTGGACTTTGCCGATGTTCTCTCTGTCATGAAAGATGCCGGTCATGCTCATATGGGTCTTGGCTATGCAAAGGGCAAGGACAAGCCCGAGGTTGCCGCAGAGGCCGCTATTTCCAGTCCGCTACTTGAAACTTCCATCAAGGGTGCAAAGGGCGTTATTATCAGCGTTACCTCTTCTCCCGATATCGGACTTGAAGATATCGAGATTGCAAGTGAGAAGATTAAAGATGCAGCACATCCCGATGCAAACATCATCTGGGGTCTTGCATTCGATGATTCACTCAATGATGAGCTTTACATCACCGTTATTGCTACAGGCTTCGGCTTCGGCGCAGACGGTTCAATCGAGGGTCCTCCCGCTGTAAGCGAGCTTTTCAACACCTCCAGTGCTCATCCTAACATGGATGCTCTCCTCAACACTCCTGCTTCATCTGCTCCCGTTGCTCCTCCTGTAACACCTGTTGCTCCCACAGCTCCGGCTGCTCCTGCCGCACCTGTTGCAGAAACCGGCATCGGCAGTGATGACGATGATTATTTTGATTTTCTCAACTTTTTCAATGACGATAAGAAATAATCGCAAAATTTAAGCTAAACATAATAACGGGCGCACGGTGAAGTGCGCCCGATTTTGATATCGGCTATAAAATAAAAGGGTGAAGAATATGAAACTTATTGACGGTAAAGTAATATCCGAAAGCATCAAACAGCGTGTTATGCTGCAGGTTAATGAGCTTAAAGAGCAGGGTGTAGAGCCTTGCCTTGCTGTTATTATTGTAGGCGATGATTTCGCTTCAAGAACCTATGTTAACAACAAGAAAAAGACCTGTGAATATGTGGGCATAAAATCTCTTGAGTTTGCTATGCCTGAGACTACTACGCAGGAAGAATTGCTTTCCCTTGTAGAAAAGCTCAATGCCGATAATAGCGTTCACGGCATACTTTGCCAGCTTCCTATTCCTAAGCATATTGATGAAAAGGTTATACTCAATGCAATTCGTCCGGATAAGGATGTCGATGCCTTCCATCCCGTAAATGCAGGCCATATTATGATTGGCGACGGTACTTTGCTTCCTTGTACGCCTGCGGGTATTATGGAAATGCTCAAGTATGAGGGCATTGAAATTGCTGGCAAAAACTGCGTCGTTATAGGGCGCAGTAATATTGTGGGCAAGCCCATGGCTATGCTTCTTATTAACGCAAGCGGAACTGTTACCGTGTGCAACTCTAAAACTCAGAATTTGGCTGAAATTACAAAAGAAGCGGATATCCTTGTTGCGGCAGTGGGCAAGGCTAAATTCATTACTGCCGATATGGTGAAACAGGGCGCAGTTGTTGTTGATGTGGGCATGAACCGAGATGAAGAGGGCAAGCGCTGCGGCGATGTAGATTTTGAAGCTGTTAAAGATGTGGCTTCGCATATTACTCCTGTGCCCGGAGGCGTAGGACTTATGACTGTTGCCATGCTTATGCAGAATACCGTAACAGCTGCAAAAATACAAAATAACAAATAAGGATTAGCTATGATTAGAAATTTAATTTTGCGCCGTACACCTGATTGGTCAGATAGATTTGTGCTGGAAAATTTTGAAAGCGAAAAAAGTGAATGGAGCTATGAGCCGTCGGACGGCAAGGTGCTTATAAAGGGCACGGATGCAATATGTATGGCTGTGGCTTATTATGCTTTTTTGCGTGATTACTGCTCGGGATATTTTGATGCAGACCATGCTCTTTGCGTGGCTGATTTCAATTTGCCCGAAGCTTTGGTAAACGGTGAAATTAAGGCAAAATACCGCACCTGCCTTGAATATACAACGATTTCCTGTGCCGCCTGTTGGTGGGATTGGGAGCGTTGGGAAAACGAAATAGATTTTATGGCTATGAACGGCGTGAATATGCCCCTCACGGTGGTTGGCACTGAGGCTGTTTGGTTTAAGACTATGCTTGATTTAGGCATTAAGCAGGAGCTTGCTCTTGCCTGTATATCAGGCCCTTCTTTCTGGGGATGGCAGCTTTATAATTGCTTTGACGGATATTTTCCGCAGATTAAGCGTGAAACCGTTGAAAAGCGAATTGAGCTGGGCAAAAAAATATTCGAGCGTGAAAAACAGCTTGGTATGAGTCCTCTCATGCATGGCTATTCGGGATATATTTCCAATAATTTTATCAAAGCAAAAATCCGTGTAAGAGGCAATAAAACCGATGAATGGTGTATGTTTCCGTCTCGTTATCATGTTTTAGCTTCTGATTCTAATTTTCACCGCTTCGGAAGTCTATATTACAGAAATTTAAAGCTTTTAATAGGTGAGGGCACCTATTTCTTGGCAGACCCGTTTTCGGTTCATCCTCCCGCAAAGCAAAATTCCGCTTTCCTTGCAGGTGTAGGTACGGCTATATATAAGCTCATTTCGGCTCAAAATGAAAATGCGGTTTGGGTTATACATTCTTCCTCCCTAAAAAATCCTTTCCTTTCGGCTGTGCCTAAGGGAAAATTGTTTGTAATTGACGGCTCGGAGCTGTACAAAGAAGATGGTATGGAGAATGTGGATTTCATCCTTTCTGCCTCGTTTAACAGCGGTGATGTAACCGCAATTCACGGCGATTTTGAGGCGGTTGCAAACCGAAAAACCAACGGAAATATTGTGGGATTGGGTGCTTTTTCCGATGGCGCATATTGTAACGAAGCTTTCAGGCAATTCAGCTTTGCCGCACTCAGCGGCGAGCAAAAGGCTGATGAATGGCTTGAGAAATATGTAAAAAACCGTTATAAGACAAATTCACCTGCCGCAAAAGAGGCAATGCAGCTGCTCAAAAACAGCTGTTGGCGTTCGGGTCAGCATCAGCGTGAGCACGGCAGCGCTGTCTGCACAAGGCCTTCAACTCTGCTCCGCCACACCTCTATAGGTGACTGCGGCTGTGATATTGGTTACGATATCTCCGATGTGTTCCGTGCGGCTCAAAAGCTTTTGGAGGCTGAGGGAAAAACCTATGAATATGAGCTGGATGTCTGTGATGTGCTCAGGCAGGCTTTGAGCGACCTTGCCAATGTTGTTTGCAAAAGAGCGTTAGAGGGTTATAAAACTAAAAATGTGGCTCTTTTTGAAGAAAATACCAATCTTTTCCTTGGCCTTATTGATGATATGGACAGGCTCATGATGACTAAAAAGGAGTTTGCTCTGCCTCATTACCTAAAGCTTGCCGCTTCTTTCGGCAACAGCAAGGAGGAGAGCGATAATTTTGAAATTAATGTTTTGGCTCAAATGACTCTTTTCGGTCCCATGAAAGATAATGTGCTTTACGATACCTGTTGGAAAGAGTGGGGCGGCAGCCTAAAAACATTTTACGGTAAGCGTTGGCGTGCTTTCTTTGAGTATCTTGCAGCTAATTTCAAAAAACTCAGGCGTATACCCGAAAGGACTAACAAGCAGGTTTTTGACCGCGATACTTATCTCGGCAGCGAGTTCGGAGCAAGGCTTTCTAAAGTCGAACGGCAGTGGATTACGGAATATTCCCCTGAATTCGATTTGGTTGGCAAAGAGAATACCCTTGCTGTCGCAAAAGAGCTCGTGGCCAAATATGCCCCAAATTTTTAATATTTTGCGATATTTATCATATAAAACAGTGAAAGGACTTTTGGAAAAACCAAAAGTCCTTTTTCAATACCTATTTTTTAATATTTTGATATGTTTGTTTTGGAGCTTTGTGAGGTATGTTCAGAATAACTGCGCTAAAAAGCACCAAAAATACGCCGAGTCCGGAAATAAAAGTCAGCCTTTCATCAAACACAAATATTCCGAGCAGAGTTGCGACTACAGGTTCAACGGTTGCGGTTATGTTGGCTTTTCCTGCGTCCATGTATTTGAGGCCTGTAGTAAAGCATATGTAGGGTATAACATTGGTAGCTAAAGCGAACAGGAGAATCAAGAGCATATCAGCGCCCTCTTGGCTGATTGCGGTTGTTACAAGAGATTTTCCGCTGATAGGTATTAGTAGAACCGTCGAAACAAGAAAGGTGTAAGCGGTGAAAGTCAGCGGAGAATACTTCTTTAAGGCTATTTTTGTGAAAATGCTGTACATACCGTAGGTGAAACCTGATGCAATGCCGAAAAGCAGTGCTTTGGAAGAAATTGTACTTCCTGAGCCTATGATTCCCGAAACAAGCACACATCCTGCAAATGCCAGAGCAAGAGCAGTAATTTTTAGCTTTGTTATTTTCTCTCTAAACAAAAAGGCGGAAATAACTGTTACGAAAATCGGCGAAGTATAGAGCAGGGTTGAGGCGATGCCTGTTGAGCCTGTGTTTATTGCGCTCATGTAGCAAAAATTGAAGAGTATAACGCTCACAAGGCTGGTAAGCAGGAACAGCCATAAATCTTTTAGCTTTATTTTCAGCTTTTCTCGGTCGAATATAAAAAAGTAAACTATGAGGCAAAACGCTGTCATTGAAGCACGGGCAAGCATTAGCTGAAGGGGATTGTATCCGAGCTCTGTGAGCTTTCTCGTGAAAAGCCCCATAGTACCCCAAAGAGAGGCGGCTGTGATTATGAGCAAGGGAGAGAGTTTTTTCATTGCGTTATGCCTCGTCCTGCCATGCTTTGCAAACATCAATCCATTCTGCGCCGGGTACAAGGCTTTCAAGCTCCGGTATAGTCAGCTCAACTGCGCTGTTGGAGCTTCCTGCGGCAGGGTAAACGGTATCAAATCGCTTGAGTGAAATATCAAAGTAGATTTTAACACCCTCGTTTACCGCAAAGGGGCAAACTCCGCCGACTGCGTGGCCTATCAGCTCAACCGCTTCATCGGGAGTGAGCATTTTTGCCTTTGTGCCGAATTTTGCTTTGTATTTTGGATTATCAACTTTTGCATCGCCTGCGGCAACAATAAGGATGGCGCTGTCGTTTGCTTTGAACGAAAGCGTCTTTGCGATTCTTTTGCCCTCGCAGCCGAGAGCCGCCGCCGCAAGCTCTACGGTTGCGCTGCTGACATCAAATTCTTTTATTCTGTCCTCCATGCTCTTCTCGGCAAGGTATAGCCTTACTCGTTCTATAGACATTGTTAAAACTCCTCATATTTCAATAGTAACTTCAACGGGGCAGTGGTCTGAACCATAAATATCGCTGTGAATTGCGGCGCTGACTAATTTGCCGTCAAGCTCCTTGCTTGTGACAAAATAGTCAATTCTCCATCCGATTCCCTTTTCTCTTGCATGGAAGCGGTAGCTCCACCATGAGTAAGCGTTTTCTAGGTCAGGGTAAAAATGACGGAAAGTATCTGTGAAACCTGCCTCAAGAAGCTCGGTGAATTTACCTCGTTCTTCGTCGGTGAAGCCGGGATTGCGGTGATTGGTTTTCGGGTTCTTGAGGTCAATTTCCTCGTGGGCAACATTCAAATCTCCGCACATAACAACGGGCTTCGTTTTGCTGAGCGAAACAAGATATTCTCTGAAATCGTTTTCCCATTCCATGCGGTAATCAAGCCTTTTCAAGCCGTCTTGCGAATTGGGGACATATACGCAGACAAAATAGAAGCTTTCAAACTCCAAGGTGATAACTCTGCCTTCCGTATCGTGCTGTGGCTTGTCTATGCCTAAAAACACGCTGATTGGCTCTTCTTTAGTGAATACAGCCGTGCCGGAATACCCTTTTTTCTCCGCATAGTTCCAGTATTGATAATAGCCTTCGGGCTGAAAATCTATCTGCCCCTGCTGCAGCTTTGTTTCCTGAATGCAGAGTATATCTGCATCAAATCCTTTGAAAATTTCCGCAAAGCCTTTGCCCATGCAGGCTCGCAGACCGTTTACATTCCAAGAGATAAATTTTTTCATTTTGAACCTCTTTTATCGCTTATTTTTCGATTATTTTAGCATACTTGGCCGACTATTTCAATAGAATTTGTTTTCGGCGCAAAAAATGATAGCAAACCTAAAAAAGATGTATTTTTCCATTGATTTTTTTTGTGAGCTATGCTATAATTAGTCAG
>CASFRX010000044.1 GCA_949297075.1 uncultured Oscillospiraceae bacterium
ACCGCAATTACTAAATATACTTATTAAGGAGCGAACAAAAATGCCGGAATTTACCTACAAAATCGTTGAAAACCTTGGTACTCTTTCAGAAACAGCTAAGGGCTGGACAAAAGAAATCAATCTCATCAGCTGGAACGGACGAGAGCCGAAGCTCGATATCCGTGAGTGGGCTCCCGAGCACGAGAAGATGGGCAAGGGCGTCACCCTTACAGAGGACGAAGCTCAGGAAATTCTCAAAATCCTTTCTCAGCGCTATTCCTAATTAATCTACATAATCTAAAAGCAAAACCGCCAAACGATTAATTCGCTTGGCGGTTTTTTTGCCTTTTATGTCAGCAATTCTGCTATTATTGTGTTGGAAAGCAGGAAGCCTTTCGAAGTCAGAGAAATTGAATTATCGGTTAGTTGAATAAGCCCGTTTTTTGCAAAAATCAGGGCTTTTTTTGCCATTTCAGAGGGGATTTTAAAACTGAAGCGGTCGAAAACACCGTCATTTGTCAAACCCTCCGTGAGCCTGAGGCGAAGCATGGCATATTCCTCAAAGCTGCCGCCCTCGCCGTCGTCTACGGGTGTTGCGCCCGTGATAAAGCTCTCGGTGTCACGCTCAAAATAGAAGCGTTTTCCGCCGAAAAAAGAATGTGCGGCGGCGCCTATACCTAAATATTCACGGCAGTCCCAATAGGTCAGATTGTGGCGGCTTTCGCAGCCGGGTACGGCGAAATTGGAAATTTCATATTGCCGAAATCCGTTCTTTTCAAGCTCTTCGCAGGCGGTGAGATACATTTCACAGCTCTCATCCTCATCGGGCAAATCAAGGAGCTTTTCCACCTTTTCAAATGGTGTACCCTGTTCAATTTTCAGCAAATAGCTGCTCACATGTTTTGCTCCGCTTTCTGCGCAAAAAGCAACGCTCTCCCTGATGCTGTCTTTAGTTTGATGAGGTATTCCGAGCATCAAATCAAGGGAAAAATTGCGGATACCGCTTTGTTTAACAAGGTCAACAGCCTTTTCAACCTCTTTGCGTCCTGCAAGTCTGCCTAAAGCCTTTCGCTCGTCCTCATCAGCGGATTGCAGACCCATGGAAATGCGGTTAACTCCGCTTTTAGTGAGATATTGCATATCGCTTAAATTCCAGCACTCGCTCAGGTCAAAGGGATTGCACTCAACCGTAACTTCGCAGTCAGAGGTTTTGCTGATAACTTGGACAATTTCGCTCAAACGCCGGCTTCCCAGCTGAGATGGTGTGCCGCCGCCGAAATATACCGTCGAAAAGGTGAGATTGTGGGTATTTTGCCATATTATAATGTTTTTAATAATAGCATCCTTATATTTCTCTTTTGTATTCTCGTCTGCCGCAAAGGAATAAAAATCGCAGTAAGGGCATTTTTGGCGGCAAAAAGGGATGTGAATATAAAGTCCGAGAGTAGTATTTTTATCAGCCATCGTCATCAAGCTTAAGAACAGCCATAAACGCCTCCTGCGGCACTTCAACAGTACCGAATTGACGCATACGCTTTTTACCTTCTTTCTGCTTTTCAAGTAGTTTTTTCTTTCGGGTTATATCGCCGCCGTAGCATTTTGCAAGAACATCCTTGCGCATAGCCTTAACTGTTTCACGGGCAATGACCTTGCCGCCGACAGCAACCTGAATGGGAATTTCAAACATCTGACGGGGGATATTGTCCTTGAGCTTTTCTGCAATTTTTCTTGCCCTTGCATAGGCTTTGTCAGAGTGAATGATGAAAGAAAGGGCGTCAATAACATCGCCGTTGAGAAGAACATCAAGCTTCATCAGCTTTGAAGGCTGATATCCGGCAAGCTCGTAGTCAAAAGAAGCATAGCCCCTTGTGCGTGATTTGAGAGTGTCGAAGAAATCGTAAATGATTTCATTGAGGGGCAGTTCATAGTGGATATCAACACGGTCGTTGGTGATATATGTCATATCCTTGAAAACCCCTCGTCTGTCCTGGCACAAATCCATAACAGCGCCTACATAGTCGCTGGGTGCGTAAATATGAGCGTTTGTCATGGGCTCTTCGCAGGCGGTTATGATTGCGGGGTCGGGGTAGTTAGTGGGGTTGTCGATTTCTACAACCGAGCCGTCGGAGAGGTGAATTTTATATATAACGCTTGGTATGGTTGTAACAAGGTCAAGATTGTATTCACGCTCCAAACGCTCCTGAATAATCTCAAGATGGAGAAGTCCCAAAAATCCGCAGCGGAAGCCGAAGCCCAATGCGCCGGAAGTTTCGGGCTCATAGGAAAGGGCGGCGTCGTTGAGCTGAAGCTTTTCAAGAGCATCACGAAGGGATTCGTAATCGGCGCCGTCTGCCGGATAAACTCCGCAGAAAACCATGGAGTTGACCTTGCGGTAGCCGGGCAGAGGCTCGGCGGCAGGGTTAGCTGTTGTTGTGACGGTGTCGCCGACTCGTGCATCGCCTACTGTTTTGATGGAGGCTGTGATATATCCGACTTCGCCGGCTGTAAGCTCTGCGGCAGGCTCAAGGCTCGTTGCCCGCATGTAGCCTACCTCGACTACGGTAAATTCCGCTCCTGTTGCCATCATTCGCATTGTATCGCCGGCTTTGATTTTGCCGTCCATAACTCTAACATAAACGATAACGCCTCTGTAGCTATCATAAATTGAATCGAAAATCAGCGCACGCAGGGGAAGATTTTCGTTAGCTGTCGGCGCAGGAATGTCTTTTACAATGCGCTCCAAAACCTGCTCAACATTTTCGCCTGTTTTGGCGGAAACCCGAGGAGCGTTGGAGCAGTCAAGCCCGATAATATCTTCAACCTCTGCGGCTACCCGGTCGGGGTCAGCGGCAGGCAGGTCGATTTTATTTATAACGGGTACCAATTCCAAATCGTGGTCAAGCGCCAAATAAGTGTTGGCAAGGGTCTGAGCCTCTATGCCTTGAGAAGCGTCGATAATAAGAACAGCACCGTCGCAGGCGGCAAGAGAGCGGGAAACCTCGTAGTTAAAGTCAACATGGCCGGGGGTGTCAATGAGGTTGAGTTCATATTCCCGGCCGTCCTTTGCCTTGTAGTTGAGCTTAACGGCATGAGCTTTAATTGTAATGCCTCTCTCTCGCTCCAAATCCATATTGTCCAGAAGCTGAGCCGTCATATCTCGCTTGGCAACTGAATCCGTCAGCTCAAGAAGTCTGTCTGCAAGTGTGGATTTGCCGTGGTCTATATGTGCGATTATTGAAAAATTTCGTATGTTTTCTTTAGGTACAAGTGACAAAAAAGTGTACCCTCCTTTTCAGATGAAAAAATTATGCGTTTTTCTTGTCTGCTTTTTCTTTCTTTGCTTTAGGCGCCTTGTATTCATCTAAACCGATGAGAATGAAAGCAAGAGCCCAAAGAGCTTCGCCGACAAAGATAATAATTGACAGAACAAAGGCAGTGCCGAGCTGTATAACAATAGGTTTGCCTATGAAGCTGACAGCATTTCCCAAGCCGAGAATTGCACCGATTCCTGCAAGGGTGCTTTCGGAATCCGCCATAACTGCATTGACTATGCTGCCCAGTGAAACTTCGCCGGAAATAATCATATCGCTCATTGAGTTGAAAGAGGCGATAGTTCCGATAACGGCGATTGCACCGATTACGGAGAACACAAGGTTAACCTTTTTTGCGTTTGTGAAAGCCGAGCAGAAGAAAATCGCAAGGGTCATCGCAAAGAAAAGGCAGGCGAAAACAAGGGTAACAACAGCCGGCGTCTTAAGAGGCGCTAAGACTTCTGCAACATTGGGAGACAGGCTGAAGCTGCTCAAGTCGGGCGCTTCGCCGTTATCCTTAAAGAATTTTACTGCCTGGTCGATTGAAAAGGCATCATCAAAATAGCCTTCCATAAAGCCGAGCTCTATAACGAGGTGAATCAATTTTTGAAAATAGAGAATGGGAAAAATCAAGAGTGCACCGAGGGCTGCAACAATTCTGTATAAAGCTTTCATTTTTATGCCTCCTTATTTCCAAGAGGAGTTGAGAGCAACTGTGCGGTTGATAACCGGCTTATCGTCGCTTGAATCCTTATCAACGCAGTAGTAGCCCTGGCGCATGAACTGGAATGTATCGCCGGGTTTGATGCCTTTTAAGCCGCCCTCAAGCTTGCAGCCGTTGAGAATTGTGAGAGAATCGGGGTTGAGGTCATCAAGGCTTTCGGGGTTTTCGGTCTTGAACAGGCGGTCATACATTCTGATTTCTGCATCAATGCAGTCGTCTGCGCTGACCCAGTGAAGGGTGCCTTTGACTTTTCTGCCGTCGGGTGAATCGCCGCCCTTTGTGGCAGGGTCATAGGTACAGTGCAGGCAGGTAACTTCACCTGCTTCGTCTGTTTCGTAGCCTGTGCAGGTTACGAAATATGCGCTCTTGAGTCTGACCTCGTTGCCGGGATAGAGGCGGAAATACTTCTTAACAGGCTCTATCATAAAGTCGTCACGCTCAACATAGAGGTTGCGTGAGAAAGTGACAGCTCTTTTGCCGAGCTCAGGCTTGTCGGGGTTGACTTCAACCTCGATTGTTTCTGTCTGACCCTCCGGGTAGTTGTCAATGACAACTTTGAGAGGCTTGAGAACGGCCATTGCACGGGGTGCATTAGCGTTGAGGTTATCACGAACGCAGGCTTCAAGCAGACCGTAGTCAACAACGCTGTAAGCCTTTGAAACGCCTACTCTGTCTATGAAATCGCGAACTGCTGCGCTGGGATATCCTCTGCGGCGCATACCGCTGAGAGTTACCATTCGGGGGTCGTCCCAACCGCTGACTATGCCTTTTTCAACAAGTTCAAGGCACTTGCGCTTGCTTGTCTGGCAGTAGTTTACATTAAGACGGGCAAACTCAATCTGTCTGGGCGGTTCTTCAAAGCCAATCTGCTCAAGCACCCAATTATAGAGAGGTCTGTGGTTTTCAAATTCAAGAGAGCAAAGGGAGTAGGTTACGCCCTCTTTAGCATCGGAAAGGGGATGAGCAAAATCGTACATGGGATATACGCACCATTTGTCACCCGTCTGGTGGTGGGTTACATGGGCAATGCGGTAAATAACAGGGTCACGCATATTGATGTTGGGAGAAGCCATATCAATTTTTGCTCTGAGCACACGCTCGCCGTTTGCAAATTCGCCCTTTGTCATTCTTTCGAAAAGGTCGAGGTTTTCTTCAACCGAGCGGTCACGGTAGGGGCTGTTTTTGCCGGGCTCGGTAAGAGTGCCTCTGTATTCTCTGATTTCGTCTGCCGTAAGGTCGCAGACATAAGCCTTGCCGTCTTTTATTAGCTTGATGGCACATTCATAGATGAAATCAAAATAGCTGGAAGCATAAAGACACTTGTTCCATTTGAAGCCGAGCCATTCGATATCCTCTTTAATAGCGTCAACATATTCAACATCCTCTTTTGAGGGGTTGGTATCGTCAAGACGAAGGTTGCAAACTCCGCCGTATTTTTCGGCTGTGGTGAAGTCGATACAAATAGCCTTTGCGTGGCCTATATGCAGGTAGCCGTTGGGCTCAGGCGGGAAACGAGTCTGCACACGGGTGTTGATGCCTGCCGCCAAATCCTCGTCAATAAAATCGTGAATAAAATTGGAAACTTTTAATTCTTCCATTTTTCTTGTCCTCCGTATATTAAAGTGAAGTTATAGCGTTGTTGATTCTTGCTTCAACCTCTTCTTTGCCGAGAAGCTGCATGATTGCGCAGAGGTCGGGAGTGTTGGAGCGAGAGGTGACTGCCATGCGGATTACGCCGGAAACATCGCCGACATGACCCTTGAAAGCATCGGGAGTCTTTTTGTATTCCTTAACATTGGGTGTGAAGCCGAGAGGCTCGCACATATCCTTGATTTTTTGGAACCAAACATCTTTTTCGTCTGCAGGGTCGTAAATCTCAAGATATTTTTGAAGAATAGACTTTATATCCTCTTTGCTGAGCTTTTCGTCAAACTTGAAATCGGGCTTATAAAATTCGTTGTAGAAGAAGCTTGAAAAATCCTTAACTTCGCTCCACTTTGCAATATCCTTGCGGGGCTTTGCGCCCTCACGGTCAATATTCAGCAAAGCGGTTGAAAATTCGGGATCGGCTGTGAAAACTGTGTAAAACTCGATATCAAATTCTTTAGCCCAATTTGCCACATTTTCGTAAACCTGTTTTGCGCTCATGAGTGAAATAACATTTTTGCTTACATCATTGAGCTTTACAAGGTCGAAAAGACAGCCGCTGGAGCTCATCTTTTTCAGGTTAAACGGGAATTTGGAAATATCTTCTTTTGGGTTGGCTCTGCGCCAATCTTCAAAATTGGAATTTATAAGGGTGAGCAGGTATTCAAGCACGCTCTCTTTTGGGAAGCCCTCTTCAACAAAGTAGCCAACTGCGGCTTCGGGATCCTTGCGCTTGGAAAGCTTGCGCTTGTCGCCTGTTTCTTCGTCAATTTTAAGAACCTGAGGTGTGTGTGCATATTTGGGGAGCTTGTAGCCGCAGGCACGGAAAAGCTCTATGTGCTTTGGCACGGAGGAAATCCATTCCTCACCTCTGATAACATGAGTTGTGCGCATAAAGTGGTCATCGCAGGCGTGTGCAAAGTGGTAGGTGGGGATGCCGTCTGATTTGAGCAGAACTTCGTCAATAGTGTTTTCGGGCATTTCGATTTTGCCCTTGATAACATCATCGAAAGCTATGCGCTTGTTTTCATCACCCTGTGAGCGCAGGCGGAGAACATAAGGCTCGCCTGCCTTTATGCGCTTTTCCTGCTCCTCAAAGCTGAGCTCACGGCATTTTGCATATTTGCCGAAATAGCCCTTTATCAGTGCGCCCTCTGTCTCTTGCTTTTCGCGGAGAGCCGCAAGCTCCTCTGCTGTGCAGAAGCAGGGATAGGCAAGCCCTTTTTCAACAAGGCTTTTTGCCACTGTTTGATAGATTTCAACACGCTGACTTTGAGTGTAGGGGCCGTATGCGCCCTTTTCAGTGCCGAAGCCTGTTACGCCTTCGCTGAATTCGACACCGAAGTATTGAAAGCCCTTGATGATTGCGGAAACGCCGTCCTCAACCTCACGCTTTTTGTCCGTATCCTCAATACGCAGGTAGGAAACGCCGCCTGAAACCTGTGCGGTGAGAATATCTACAAGTGCGCCGAAAAAGCCGCCCATGTGGAGATAGCCTGTAGGGCTGGGAGCAAAACGGGTTACTCTTGCGCCCTCGGGGAGACTGCGTGCAGGGTAAAGAGCCTCGTAATCTTCAGGGGTTTTTGTGATGTGTGGGAAAAGCAGCTGTGCAAGTTTTTCGTTGTTTGTCATGGAGTTTATTTACCTTTCAAAATTATCTTTTTCGTTGGGGATTTTTCTGCCTCTTTATTTTATCGGCAGCAACGCTGTCATTGTAGTCTAATTCAAATTTAGGAAAAGCAGTCGGCATTAGCTCGTTCCTCCTAAATGTTACGGAGTGATTTTATCTGTTGTAAATGTTCTTATGCCTAAATCGTAAAGCTCTTTGAGCTGTTTTGGCTTGTTGACAGTCCAAACTGCAAGAGGTACGCCTGCTTCCTGCAGAGCTTTTACATTTTTATCAATTTTATTTGCCTTGCAGCTGAAAGAAATGCCTATATCGGGGTTGGCTTTGGAAAAATCAAGGGTTTCTTTGTCAAATTCTTTTACAAGAAGGTATATGCCGACATTACTGCGGTAAATAGTTGTCCTTCCTTGCTTTAAGATGCTGTCTATTGCTTCGATTTGTTCTTTGTTGAAAGATATTATATCAAAATCGCTGTTGCGGTAGAGGGCAATTTCGTGGAGAAGCTCCAAAATGTGTTCCGTGCCGCTTTCTTTGATTTCAATAACGGGGCGCAGGTTGAGCTGAGAACAAAGACTCAGCATTTCCTTTAGAGTGGGTACTGTGATGAACTCGTAATCGTCAACACCATTGCCTTCGTCGATTCGGCAGCTTAAAATCTGCTTATAGGTGAGTTCATTTACTTTGCCCTCGCCGTTGGTTGTGCGCTTGATATCGGAATCGTGCATGAGCACCCATATTCCGTCTTTTGTGCGGCGAATATCAAACTCAATGTGGCTGTAGCCGTTTTCTGCCGCTTTTTGCGCTGCCTCAAGCGTGTTTTCGGGGGCAAGGTGAGAAAAACCTCTGTGGGAAACAAGGGCTATATCCTCATTTGATACTCCGGCTTTTTCAAGGGGCTTAGTGCTGTTTCCGATGCTGACGGAAATGCAGACCGCCGTTATAATTACCGCAAGAACGGCGACGGCAGCCGAAACTGCGATTATTAGCTTTTTGTTTTTCATGTGTCGTTACCTGCCTTTTGTAAAGTAAAGAGTTCTGCTGTAGCTGTCGTTGCTGATAGTTCCTCGGCGGTTGTAGGTGATTTTAATTTCTATAAAATCTGCGTCCTTCGGAACTTCAACGGCTACGGTATCTTCGCCTTTTTTGCCAAGCTTAATACCGTTGCCTAAGTCAACAGCTTTTCCGTTTATGGTGATTTGGCTGACATTTATTCTGTATGATTTTGAAAGATTGCGCAAAACTAAAGTGTCGCTCTTCAAATCAAAGCTGCCCGAAGCCTTACCCTCAAAGGCGGCATAGATGCCGTCAAGGGGATTTTGTGCAATTTCAAACTGAGGAAATTTTGGGTTTGAATAAACATCTTTAATGTTGTCGGTGAATAACAGCTCTAAGAGCAGGGGGCGAGCATAATCGTCCCACCAGCCCTGGGTGTGGTATTGCCCGTAAATATACCATGTGTTTTCGGGGAGAAATGCACAGGAAGCGTCAACCGTTCTTGTGGGGGAAATATGGTTGTGTGCGAAATCTTTGCAAGAGGTATTGAGCTGACGGTAGCCGTCTGTAAAACGCTCACCGAAAGGAACGACATTTGCACCCGTTGTGTTTACGGTATCGATGATATAGTCGGTGTCAATTTCTGCGCCTGTGCCGAGCTTTGTGCCGTAGCCGGCAATAATGTTGATATTGACTCCGCTCTCTCTTGCTCTGCGAAGCCCCTCGCCTATATTTGCCATGCAATCGTAATGGAGCTTATCGGCTTTGTCAATTATTTGAGCGTTTTCGACGGGGTCGAGATATACATCTCGCAGGGCGGTGTAGGTTTCAATATCCATCAAATCCCAAACGCTTCCGAAATAAACCGCATAGGGCAGCAGCACTTCGTTAAAAGCGGTTTTGGCAAGGCTGTTGAAAAATTCGGCAGGCAGAAGCTTTGCAATCCACCTTAAATCTATTTCGGCGTGGAGCATAATGCCTGCAAAGCGCAGAAGCTCCTCTAAGTTGAAAGCTATGGGGTCACTGCCCAAAAGCTCCATTACAAGGCTTGAGCCGCCTATAGCAGGGGAGTTCATTACAACATTGTCAACCTTGCCCTGAGTGCCATAGTAATAGAGGTAGGTTGCGGTTAGCTGACCGCCGTGGCTGAGAGAATAAATATCAACCTTGTCGCTCCCTGTATAGGCGAGAACCTCGTCGATGAAATCGGAGAGGTGCTTGGAGTTTGTAATTTGGCTTCTGCGCCAATCCGTGTTGAATATGAATATGTTATCCGCAGGCACTGTTTGGCACATATCCGCAATTAGGTCACGCTCTGCAATGGGCAGATAATCTCCGTCCCATTCCTCGTTGATATAAGCAACGCTTGCTGTTTCAACCGTGTTGGGGAAGGGCGTAATGTTGTATTTCGAGCTGCCGTCGGGCATCATGGAGATGTTGTCCAAAAGCTCGGCAGAGATTGTTTTAAAGCGGTCTATAAAAGGCTGTTGATCGCCGTCAGAATAATCCGCAAGGCTGCCGACAATGCCGAAAAGGTTTGAAAGGAGCTTTTTAGTCAGGTCAATGGGGTTTATGCCCCAAATCTGCTCTTCGGTTTCAAGTCCCATATCTTTGATGAGTATGGGGCCTGAATAGCCCTGTATGAATATTAAGGGATGCTTATCCCATTCAAATTTTATTGTTTCTTCTTTTTCTGCGCTGACCGATACTGCTGCTGTGCAGAATATGAGCATGGCGCAAAGAAAAACAGCGAGTATCTTTTTCATTTTCTTAATCTTCCTTTAAAAATTTGTTTTATGCTACTGAAAACCAAAAGCTCTTTGTAAACGGAGAAGAGAGTATTTCGCCTGCGCGTTTGTAGGTTACTTGCATTTCAAAGAAGTTTGCGCTGCCTGTCTTTGTGCAGGAGATTTCTATTTCTTCGCCGGGAGCGATAGCTCCAATTTTATCAAGCTCAAAGGTGAAGTTATCTGTTTTAATTTTTGTTACAACCAAGCTGTATTCCTTGGATGTGTTGCGGATGAGTAGCTTTGAGCTGTCGCCGTTAAAGTATCCCGATGCTTCATTTGTGAATTTAACATAGAGAGCGTCAACGGGATTTTGAGCAAGCTCAAACTGAGGATAGTCAGGGTCGGAATAAATATCCTTGATATCGTCGGTGAGAAGCATCTTTTTGATCAGGGGACGGGTGTAATCGTCCCAATAAATCTGACCGTGGTACTGACCCTTTATGAACCATGTGTTTTCCGGCAGGTAAGCGCAGCTTGCGTCAACCGTGCGGCAGGGAGAAACATGGTTGTGTGTGGAGTCGGAGCAGGTGGTGCGCTTGGGGCTGTAGCTTGAGGAGAAGTGCTTGCCGGGTTCTGCCGTATATGCGCCGGAGGTGCTGGATGTGTCGATGACAAAATCGGAGTCAATGGCTTCGCCTGTGCCGAGCGGTGTGCCGTAGTTGGACATGATGTAGATATTTACACCTGCTTCTTGTGCGGCCTTGAGACCCTTGCTCATATTCGCCATGCAGTCATAGTGCATTTTATCGTGGAGAGCAATTCTTTCTCCGTGGATAAGCGGATTGTTGAGATATTTTTCTTTAAACTCGGGATAGGCATCCATGGGCAGGAAATCCCAGATACAGCCGTAGTTAAGCGCAAGGGGCAGGAAAACCTCAGAAAAAACGGCGCTGATAAGTCCGTTGAGGAAATCTCCGGGGAGGATTTTGCCCAGCCAGCGCAAATCTGCTTCGGTGTGGAGAAGAACGCCTGCAAAGCGGCTGATTTGGTCCATATCGAATTTGGTTTCGCCGTTGAGCAGACCTGTTGCAATGGTAGTGCCGCCGATAGCGGGCACATTGAGCAAGGCGTTATCTACCTTAGCCTGGGCGCCGTAGTAGTAGAGATAGGTTGCGGCAAGCTGTCCACCGTGGCTGAGAGCGTAGATATCAACCTTTGATTTGCCTGTATATTCAAGAACATCGTCTACAAAGCTTGCAAGGCGGTCGGCGTTTGTTATTTGAGCCATGCGCCAGTCGCTGTTGAAAACGAAGAGGCTGTCTTCGGGGACGACTTCGAGTATATCGCTCGTGATACCTGCCTCAGGTATGTAGTCCTCTTTGCCTGCCGCCTTGAGGGCTGCAACGGAGGATTCCTCTACATAGAAAGGGTAGGTGGATATATTGTATTTTGAGGTGCCGTCCTCGTTGCAGGACATTTTGTCCATTTTATCTGCGGCAAGGCTTGCAAAGCCGTCGATGAGCATATCGTCACTGCCGCCGAAAATATGAATGAGCAGACCGGTGAGAAGCTGAGGAACATGAGCGAGAACGTAGGTCATGTTAATCGTGCCGCCGGGGCCTAAAATAGTTTCTTCCGTTTCTAAGCCTTTGTCTTTGATAAGCGGAGGACCCATAAAGCCCTGGATAAATATGACGGGATCGCCGTCCCACCTGATGTCCGCTTCTTCCGCTTGGCTTGTAAAGACTACCGTGCCGAAAACCATAGAAAGGCAAAGAAGTATGCTGATAAGTTTTTTCATGTGGTTGCACCTCGCT